>CAMNHX010000127.1 GCA_946539945.1 uncultured Desulfobulbus sp.
ACTGCGGGTTCCCCAAATGCGCATGGCGATGAGCGTACCCACAAACAGCGCCCAGATGATCAGCAGAACCACCGGAGAGCCGATCTTCTCAAAGGAGGCGAGCTGGTAAAAGGTGGAGGAAACCACAAAGGCCAGAAGCGTTGTCCAGAAGGCCACAAAGAGGGTCCAGCGCATGGTGGTTTCCCGGTACACCGCTGCCATGGCCGCGCCACAGGGCACGTAGAGGAGTACAAAGAGCAGGTAGGCAAAGGCTCCGATCTTGCCGTCAAAGAGTTTCCGCATGGCTTCAAAGGTCCCGGCTTCCACTTCAAGGTCTTCGGCAGCAGCAGCGGCGTCTTCTGTTTCACCAACCGACATACCTAGGGGATCAAGCACTGTGCCGCCCAGATCCTTGGTATTCTCCCAGATGCTGGCAAAGGCATCCTTGATGCCGCCCCAGAAGTCAAAGGCTTCCTCCTCTTCAGCGGCCTGTTCCTCTTCGTTGGCTTCGTTGGCTTCAAAGCCTGCGTAGAGGGAATTCAGCGTGCCGATAACCGCCTCCTTTGCAAAGATGCCAGTGAAGATGCCCACTGTGGCGGGCCAGTTTTCCTCTGTCACGCCCAAGGGCCGCAGAACCGGGGAAATGGTCTGCCCCACGGCTGCCAGCACCGACTTGTCGGAATCCTCATTGCCAAAGCTGCCATCCGTGCCCAGGGAGTTGAAAAAGGACAGAACCAGAATGACCGGAATCAGTACCTTGCCGGCCCGGAACAGAAAGGCGGTCAAGCGCTCCCAGGCCCGCAAGACCACGGTGCGGAAAGAAGGCAGGTGGTAGGGTGGCAGTTCCATGACAAAGGGTGTGGCGTCCCCGCGCAGCAGTGTGTACTTCAGAACCAGCCCGGTAAAGACCGCAAGGGCGATCCCGATCAGGTAGAGGAGAAAGACTACATTCTGACCGCCGGTCGGGAAAAAGGCCACGGCAAAGAGCGCATAGACCGGCAGGCGTGCGCCACAGGACATGAAGGGCGCCATGCTGATGGTCATGAAACGGTCGCGTTCACTCTCCAGGGTGCGGGTTGCCATGATGGAGGGCACGCCGCAGCCAAAACCCACCAGAAGCGGCACAAAAGCCTTGCCCGGCAGACCAATCAGGCGCATGAAGCGATCCATGACAAAGGCTGCTCTTGCCATGTAGCCTGAATCTTCCAGAAAGGACAGGCAGAGGAACATGAAGCCAATGGGCGGAATAAAGGTCGCCATGGTCTGGATACCGCCGCCCACACCGTCGGCCAGGATCACCTGCAACCACTCTGGCGCGTGCATTGCGGCCAGAAGATGCTTGAAGCCATCCACAAAGATCGTGGCAAAAAATCCGTCAAAGAAGTCGATGAACACACCGCCCACGTTGATGGTGATCATGAAGGTGAGGTACATGGCCACCAGAAAGAGCGGGATGCCCCAGATGCGATGCAGGGCAAAGCGGTCAATCTTTTCCGACAGTGAGGCGCTGGCCTCGCCCTTGCGCGTCACCACACCCTCGGTCAGTTCGGAAATAAAGCCGTAGCGGGCCGAGGCAATAACAATGTCGCACTCTTCCTCTTCCTTGGTCTCAATGTACTGCCGCTGCGCCTCAACCATGTGGGCAAGCTGGCCATCCACGGCAAAGCCGGACACGGGCGCATCCTCGCCTTCCAGAAGTTTCAGCGCTACCCAGTCCAGAGGAATACGGCTCAAGCGCTGCTCACCTGTCAGGGCTTCGCACAACACCTTCTGGGCCTCCTGCACGGATCCCGGATAGTTCACCGGGCGCGGCTGGAAGGCTTCGGCGTTTTTGGAAAAGTCCAGAACAGCCTGCCGCAACTCGTCAATGCCTCTGCCCTGCGACGCGCTCATGGGAACCACCGGACAGCCCAAACGTTTGGACAGTCCTTCCACGTCCAGTTCCAGTCCCCGCGCTGCGGCCATGTCCATCATGTTGAGCGCCAGCAGAACCGGAACCTGCATCTCCAGAAGCTGCACGGTCAGATACAGGTTGCGCTCGATATTGGAGGCATCCACAATGTTGACGATCAAGGCGGCCTCGCGGGACAGCACAAAGTTGCGGGTCACCTCCTCGTCCAGGGAAGAGGCGGACAGCGAATAGATACCGGGTGTGTCCACCAGTTCCACATCCACGCCCTGCCAGCTGTAGTTGCCGACCTTGCGGTCCACGGTCACGCCCGGCCAGTTGCCCACCTGCTGCCGTGCGCCGGTCAGCGCATTGAAGAGCGTGGTCTTACCGCAGTTCGGATTGCCGACCACGCCTACTGTCAATTTGCTCATGCCGCCCTCCTCTCTTCAACCAGAAGCGCCTGGGCCTCGTCTTTGCGCAGGGCGAGGCTGTAGCCCTTGACCAGAATCTCCACCGGATCGCCCATTGGGGCCACACGTTTGATCTCAAATACGGTTCCCTTTGTCAGGCCCATGGACAGAAGCCGCGCCCGGTATGCGCCGCCTTCCTTGCTGTAGCCCTGGACCGTGCCCTTGTCGCCGACCTTCATCTCTGCCAGCGTTTTTGCCATGTCACGCCCTCGTTACGTAAATTTTGTTCGCCATGCCGCCGCCAAGCACATACCGTCCGCCCGCTGCGGTTTCCACCAGCAGGGACCCGCCCTGGTTCTGCACCACTTCAACGACATCGCCCTGCTGAATGCCCATACTGGCCAACCGCTCGACAATGCCCTTGCCCGGCGGCACGCGGGCAATGCAGAGTTTTTCCGTTGCCGCGCCCAGCATCATCGGGAACATCGCGCCGTTCAGCTTGGTGCATTGAGTCTGGCCCGTTTGGCCGCCTTCGTATTGTCTTGTCATGGTTTTTTGCCGTATTTGTTAGATGGTTATAAAAAATTCGCTTCCCTGTTTTGTCGCGCTGCACAGTACTCGTCCGCTTTTTTCAAGTCAATAAAATTTAGTGTCATTTAATCTTGTAAGAGTACCAATCCATGTACAGAGAGAGGAATGGCTGGCTTTTCCCAACTCCACCCTCAACCCTTCACACTCCCCCCTCTCGTGAAGTTCCGCCCAGCCCGGAAGAAGCTCTTGCGCTCCGGCTTGCGATACTATAAATAGAACGTTTTTTCCCATTTCCGATTCCACAAGGCACAAACCATGTACACTGCTTCCGATTTGCGCAAAGGTCTGAAAGTCCAGATTGACGGCGAACCCTACATTGTCACCGAGTTCGAGTTTTCCAAGCCCGGCAAGGGACAGGCCCTGTACCGCACCAAAATGCGCAACATGATCACTGGCATCCAGTTCACCCAGACCTACCGGTCAAACGACAAGTTTGATCCGGCCAACCTGGAGGAGCGCACCATGCAGTTCCTCTACGGTCAGGGCGACGAGTTTCACTTCATGGACACCGGCAACTACGAACAGATCACGCTCACCCGCGAACAGTTGGGCGACAACCTGAACTTCCTCATCGACAACATGGAGGTGCAGGTGCTCTTCTTTGGTGATCGCCCTATTGACATCAGCCTGCCCACTTTTGTGGTGCTGGAAGTAACCGTGGCTGATCCTTGGGCCAAGGGCGACACCTCTGGCTCTGACACCAAGCCTGTCACCGTGCAGACCGGCTTTCAGCTGCAAGTGCCGCCTTACATTGAGCTTGGCGAGAAGATCCAGATTGACACCCGCACTGGCGAATTCATCAAACGCGCCAAAGAGTGATGCCAGAACTGGGCTTGCAAGGTCTGAAGGAGCGCAGCGCCTTTCTGACGGCGCTGCGCTCCTTTTTTCTGGACCGTGATTACCTTGAAGTCGATACGCCTCTGCGCCTGCCCGTGCTGTTGCCAGAAGCGCACATCATCCCCTTTGCCTCGGAAGGTTTTTGGCTGCACACCTCACCAGAACTCTGCATGAAGCGCCTGCTGGTCCGGGGTTGTCCCCGCATTTTCCAGATCTGCCACTGCTTCAGGAAGGAAGAGAAGGGGCGTCTGCATCAGGAAGAATTTGCCATGCTGGAGTGGTATCGCACCCATGCGGACTATGGCGACTTGATGCGCGATTGCGAAGCCCTGCTGGCCCATCTTGCGGAAAAACTGGCCGAACTGCCGGGCTTCAAGACACCGGGACGCCTCTCCTGGCAAGGACATAGCCTTGACCTGTCCCCGCCCTGGGAGCGCTTGAGCGTCCACGAGGCTTTCCAGCGTTACGCGCAGGTCTCGCCAGAAGAGGCGCTGGAGCGTGACCAGTATGAAGAACTTTTGGTGGAGCGCGTGGAGCCGCATCTGGGAAGGGAGCGGCCCACCTTTCTCCATGACTATCCGGCCACTTTGGCTTCCCTGGCCCGGAAAAGCCCAAACAATCCCGACCTTGCCGAGCGCTTTGAGCTGTACCTCTGCGGACTGGAGCTGGCCAACGGCTTTTCCGAATTGAACGATCCAGCGGAACAGCGGACGCGCTTTGCCGCTGAAATCGTGGCCATTGAGTCCCTGGGCCGACAGGCTGCCATGCCGGAACGCTTTCTGGAAGACCTGGGCCGGATGCCCAAAGCCGCAGGCATAGCCCTGGGCCTGGACCGCCTGTTCATGTTGTTGGCAGGTTTTGACGATATTCGCGCCGCAATACCCTTCCCGGACGAGGCACTGTAGCGACAGCTCCCGGAAAACCGCTGAAAGGGGCTTTGTGGCGCACACCAAGAAGGAAGAAATACGGGAAAGATGCTTGCCCATGCTGGACTCCACTGCTTCACCGGAGGAGAGAAATGAACACGCAACCGACGCAGACCGCGTCGCAGCTTGATGCCATGCTGGTCCGGGCGCAAGGCTGTCTTCTGGGACAGCTTGCAGGCGATGCTTTGGGCAGTCTGGTTGAGTTTCAGGAACCGGAGTCTATCCGGCATCGTTATCCGAACGGTCTGCGGGAACTTGCGGACGGTGGTGCATGGGACACCATCGCAGGTCAGCCAACCGATGATTCGGAAATGGCGCTCATGCTGGCCCGGACCCTGCTTGACAAGGGTTGCTATGAGACGGAAGCGGTCCGCGCTACATACTGTTTTTGGCTGGACTCTGGTCCTTTTGATTGCGGCGCAACTGTGGCTTCTGGCCTGCGTGACCAGCCCAATACCGCCAGTCAGGCCAACGGCGCTTTGATGCGGGTGAGTCCCTTGGGCATTTTTGGCGCAAAGCATCCCCTGGAGCGCGTGGCAGATTGGGCAGGACAGGACGCGGCCTTGACGCATCCGCATCCGGTTTGTGTGCAGGCAAACCAACTCTTTGCCTGCGCCCTTGCCCAGGCCATTGCCACAGGCTGCACTGCGGAGACACTGTATGCCGATCTGCGCGAGCGGGCAGAGCAGATGCCTGTGGAAGCGGCGCTGCTGACGGTCCTTGAGGCGGCTCAAAACGCGCCACCTGTGGATTTTGTTTCGCATCAGGGCTGGGTACTGATAGCCCTGCACAACGCGCTTTGGCAGCTGTTGCACGCAAACAGTCTGGAAAAAGGCGTGGTGGACACGGTCATGCGGGGCGGTGACACCGACACCAATGCGGCCATCTGCGGAGGATTGGCAGGAATATTT
>CAMNHX010000128.1 GCA_946539945.1 uncultured Desulfobulbus sp.
GCGAACCAACCCCATATTCCCCCAGGTCTCACGACCGCTCCACAGGCTGACACGGTGGAACTCACCGCCAAAAACAAGATATTCCAAAATGGGCGACACTGTCAAGTCGCACGGGCTGCCCCGAAAACCTCATCATTTTGGAGAGATTTGCATAGATTTGGAAAGAAATCATGAAAACAGTTGTAACCCTGGAGGAGGAAAACCCATGTACTTTCCTGTTGCTGACATCACCTGTAATCCCTGCCTGCCTTTTCTGGCGGCCTTTGCCGTTTCCTGCTGCACCTCCATGGCCGGCATTTCCGGGGCTTTTGTGCTTCTGCCCTTCCAGATGAGCGTTTTGGGCTATACTGGCCCCAGTGTGAGCGCCACCAACCAGTTTTTCAATGTCGTGGCCTGTCCGGCGGGCATCTGGCGCTATTGGAGGGAGGGCCGCTTTGTCTGGCCGCTCGCCGCCACTGTGGCGATTGGAACCTTGCCGGGCGTGTTCATCGGCGCTGTGGTGCGTATCTGGCTTTTGCCTGACCCGCGCCACTTCAAAGTCTTTGCCGGGCTGGTCCTGCTGTACATCGGCGGGCGTATGCTGCTGACAGTGCTGAAAGCGCTGAAGGCGCGGCAGGAGGAAAAAAAGCCTGCCAGCACGGGCAATACCCGCTGTCAGACGCTTGTCTGGAATACACGGGAGTTTGTGCTGGAGTTTCAGGGAAACAAACACCGGGCAGACTGCCGGAAGCTGGCCTTTTTGAGCTTTGTCATTGGCTTGATTGGCGGCATTTACGGCATCGGTGGCGGGGCCATCATGGCGCCCTTCCTCATCACCTGGTTCGGTCTGCCAGTGTACCTGACCGCAGGCGCGACTCTCTGCGCCACAGCGCTGACCTCGGTAGCAGGCGTGATCTTCTTCAGTCTTCTGGGCACGCCGCCTGACTGGCGCTTGGGCCTGCTCTTGGGACTGGGCGGTATGTGCGGCATGTATCTGGGCGCACGCCTGCAAAAGTTCGTGCCCGCAAATGCGCTGAAGCTGATGCTGTCTCTTCTGCTTCTGTGCATGGCCCTGCTCTATGTGATTCAGGGGCTTTGAAATCGCCCTAAAGTCTGGGGCTTGGCGTTCAGCCGGGTCACGACCTGCTCATTTTGCCACAAACACAGAAACGAGGAAACAGGCGGATTCCCGCATCTCCGCCTGTTTTGCCACATGCACTACCTCTTGGACGGCTTTCTGGGGGCGCTGCGTCTTCTGGCGCATCTGGACGCTGAAACCCTGGCCATCATCTCTGCCACCCTGCGCTCAACCGGCTACGCCATGACAGCAGCCTTGGTTCTGGGCCTGCCCTTGGGCTTTCTTCTGGGCTACGGCGACTTTCCCGGCAGACGGTTTTTTCGCCTGATCTCGGACACGCTCTTGGCCTTTCCCACGGTACTCATTGGACTTCTGGTCTATGCCTTCATCACAGCCCGGGGACCTTTGGGGCATCTGGGTCTGCTCTTCACTCTCAAGGGCATGGCAATCGGGCAGGCGGTTCTGGCCCTGCCCATTGTCGTCTCCTGGACTGCCCAAGCAGTGGAAGACCTGGATCCCCGCTGCCGCCAGACGCTCCTCACCTTGGGGGCAAAGGCCCGGCAGCTGGCCCTGTATTCCCTGTGGGAGTGCCGTTACGCGGTGCTCATGGTCTGCGTGACCGCCTTTGGCCGGGTGATCACCGAGGTGGGCGTGGCCATGATGCTGGGCGGCAATATCCGCTACAGCACGCGCACCATGACCACTGCCATTGCCTTGGAAACCAGCAAGGGCGAGTTTGCCCAAGGCATTGCCCTGGGTCTGGTGCTTCTTCTGATGGCCTTTGTAGTCAACCTGCTTTTGGCACTCTGCCGGAAAAGGGGGAGGACATGACAGCGCTTCTGTACGAAGGTGTGGGTCTGATCCAGCGCTACGGCGAGCGGGAGGTTCTCAATCTGCCCCGGCTTGAGGTGGAGAAAGGCGCGGTTCTGGCCCTGACTGGCCCCAACGGTTGCGGCAAGTCCACCTTGCTCAGGATTTTGGCCTTTCTGGAAAGCCCTGCCGCAGGTGAACTGCGCTTTACCTTGGCAGATGCAGTACAAAGCGGGGAGGCGGCACGTCGTCAGGTCAGCCTGCTCTTGCAGGAGCCCTATCTGTTGCGCATGAACGTACAAGGCAACGTGCTTTTGGGTCTGCGTCTGCGCGGTCTGCGCCTGTCACGCCCCGAGGCGGGGCGCATCTTTGAGCAAGTCATGTGGGACGTGGGCTTTGCCAGACCTAAAGACTTTGCCGACCGTGGGCCTGCCGAACTGTCCGGTGGAGAGCGTCAGCGAGTGGCTCTGGCTGCACGTCTGGCCCTGGACTTGCCGGTTCTGCTTTTGGACGAGCCGACTGCCAATGTGGATGCAGAGAGTGCCCGGGCCATTGCCGAGGCTGTCTCTGCCGCAGGGCGTCGGGGCACGACTGTGCTGTGCGCAACCCATGACCCTGCGCTCATCCGCGCCCTGAATGCACAGGAACTGCGTCTGGGACGGGCCTGGGACGAGGTGTGAGGGTGCGACGCAAGTCCGCTCCGCCCTTTGGAATGAAGAGTAGAGCTTTTCCGTCTTGTCTTTTTCCAGGTATTTTGAGCGCAGCAGCGCGACGACTTTCCAGCGAAGCGGTGAAAGTCTTCCAGCGAAGCGGTGAAAGGACTCCGGTTTTGGCGAGAGAGGTTTCGCTTCGCTCAACATGACAGCCAGTGGCGAAAACACTTTGAAACTCGCCCTGTTGCAGCTCTTTTTTTCCCGCAGAGGCTGAAGTAGAGAACCACAAAGCATTTTCCAATCCGGCGCGGCCACAGACCGCTCCTTTCTCCTGCACAGCGAGGCATCCCATGCCCCAGAACAAGTCCCTGTCCACCCAAGAGGTGGCGGAAATCCTGCACGTCAGCAAATCCACCATTTACGATCTCATCCGGCGGGGCGAGATCCACTCCTACAAGATAGGCCGCAAGGTGCGCTTTACCCAGGACGACGTGGACGCCTACATTGCCCGTTCCCGTCACGAGCAGCGGGTGCAGCCGGTACAGCGCGTCAAGGTGTCGAGTTCCCTCTTGCAGCCTGAGGAGGAACCCAGCCCACCACTCATTCTCTCTGGTCAGGATGTGCTTCTGGACATTCTCGCCAACCACCTGCAGGAGGCGGGCGTGAACGCGGTGCGCAGCTATCTCTCCAGCTTTGAGGGCCTGCTTTCCCTGTATCAGGGGCGGGTGGATGCCACGGCCTGCCACCTCTATGCAGCAGAGGAAAAGGACTTCAACGCGCCCTTTGTCAAAAAGCTGATGCCCGGCGTGCCTGCCATGCTGGTGAACCTGTCCTACCGGGCGCAGGGATTTTATGTGAAGAGCGGCAATCCCAAGCGCATCAAGGGCTGGCAGGACTTGAAACGGGCGGATGTGAGCGTCATCAACCGGCGGGTGGGATCCAGCGCCCGCATTCTTCTGGACTGGCAGATGCTCCGCCTGGGACTTTCGCCCCAGCAGGTGCAGGGCTATGATCGGGAACTGCGCTCCCATCTCACTGTGGCAGTAGCCATTGCCTCTGGCGAGGCGGATTTGGCCATTGGCACAGAGCGCGTCACCCGCCAGATGGAGGGCGTGGACTTTGTGCCCCTTCTGGAAGACCGCTATGATCTGGTCATCCGCAAGGACCAGTGGCAGACCCCGGAGATGCGCAAACTGATGAGCATCCTGCGGTCAGATGCCTTTCTGGGAGAAATCACCCACTTCAGTGGCAACGACTACCGCGACCTGGGCAAGGTCGTGGCGGAGGTGTAAGCCATGCTGCACGTGAAAACGCCGGACGAGGTTCTGAACCTGATACACACGGCCTTTACCCCCTTGCCTTTGGACACGGAAACCCTGCCTTTGGCGCAGGCTTTGGGCCGAGTACTGGCCAAGGCCATCACAGCCGACGCCTTTGTGCCAGACTTTGACCGGTCCACTGTGGACGGTTACGCGCTCCGAGCGGCAGACACCTTTGGCTGCACTGAAGCCATTCCCGCGATTCTGCCGGTTGTGGGTGAGGTACGCATGGGAGAGAGACCTGTCTTTGCCCTGGAGACCGGGACTTGCTGCGCGATCCCTACTGGCGGGGCGCTTCCTCAAGGCGCGGATTGCGCGGTGATGGTGGAATATACCGAAGACTACGGCGACGGAACCATCGGCGTGTTCAAGCCTGCCGCGCCAGGACTGAACCTGATCCGCCGGGGCGACGATGCCGCACCCGGCAAACTTGTGCTGGCAAAAGGTCGCCGCTTGAGCGCCGAAGACCTGGGTGCGCTGGCTGCTTTGGGCATTACCAGCGTTCCGGTGACGCGCCGCTTGCGTGTGGCTGTACTCTCCACCGGAGACGAACTGGTTCCGCCAGAGGTTCAGCCTGGCCCCGGACAGATTCGGGATGTGAACGCGCCGCTCCTGTCCGCGCTGCTTCTGGGCTTTGGCGCGGAACCTGTATTTTTCGGCATTGTGGCAGATGAAGAGTCCCTGCTGCGGCGTCGGGTGGAAGAGTCCCTGCTCTCCTGCGACGCGGTCCTGCTCTCTGGCGGCAGCAGCGTGGGTGCAAAGGATGCCGCAGCCCGCATTATCTCCACCTTGGGCGAGTTGCTCCTGCACGGCATTGCCATCAAACCGGGCAAGCCTACCCTCTTGGGCCGGGTCGACAAGCGCCCGCTTGTGGGGCTGCCCGGACATCCGCAGGCTGCGGCACTGATCACGCGGCTCTTTGTCTTGCCGCTTCTGGCGCGACTCTCTGGTCGAGACTGGCGTCCTGCAAGCGTTACGGCAGAGCTTTCGGAAAATGTGCCAGCCAATCACGGTCGCGCCCAGGCCACGGGCTGTCGTCTGCTTTGGGACACGGTAGGCGGTCTCAAAGCGCAGCCCATCCATGCCCAGTCCGGGCTGATTACCGGTCTGGCTGGCGCGGACGGCTACTTTCTCATCGAACGCGACTGCGAGGGTCTAGCCAAGGGAGCGCAGGTGCAGGTCTTTCTGTGTCTGGGCGATTGAAGGACAGGTTGCGAGTTGTGAGTTCAACTTTCAACGCGCAACTCGCAACTCTTTTCCCCCATCTTCACACCTTACGGAGTTTGAACATGGCCTTTTCCTACCTGAACAATGTTCCCCTGAACCAGGCCCGAAGCGAATATCTGGCACGCTTGCGCGAACAGGGCTTTGGCCCGGAAACTGAAACGGTTCCCGTGTCTGTGGCCCACGGTCGCATCACAGCCCAGGCTGTGTACGCGAGCCGGAACGTACCCCATTACGCGGCTGCTGCCATGGATGGTGTGGCAGTCGCCGCTGCGGACACCTTTGGCGCGGCTGAAAACGCGGCCCTCACTCTGCAAGTCGGTCAATTTGTCCCGGTGGACACCGGCGATCCCCTGCCAGAGGGCTGTGACGCGGTTATCATGGCAGAAGACCTGATTCCCAACCCGGACGGCAGTCTGGGCATCC
>CAMNHX010000129.1 GCA_946539945.1 uncultured Desulfobulbus sp.
AGGAACTGTACATTGGTCCGCAGGAAACGGTGCAGCCAGAAACCGTGCAGGAGGATCTGGCCGCTGCTGTGGATTGGATCCTGCACGATATGCGGCAACGGGGCATTTTGATGTAAATGGCTTTTTCCAGCCAAAACACAGGGAGGAGATCATGCAAAAAAACATCTGGTTGGGCTTGCTGGCAGTAGCCGTGGTACTCTGCCTCTTTCTGTACAGTTCCTATAACGGTCTGGTGAACAAGGAAGAGGCAGTGTTCACAGCCTGGGCCAATGTGGAGTCCACCTTGCAGCGTCGGGCAGACCTGATTCCCAATCTGGTGGCCACGGTCAAGGGCTATGCAGAACACGAAAGGGAAACCCTGACCAGGGTGATTGAGGCCCGGGCCAAGGCGGTGCAGCCGGTGGCGACCAAGGATTTGAGCAATCCCGCAGTAATGCAGGAGTTCCAGCAATCCCAGGATGCGCTGGGTTCAGCCTTGGGGCGGCTTTTGGTCATAGCAGAGCGCTACCCTGACCTAAAGGCCAACGAGAATTTCCGGGACTTGCAGAGCCAGCTTGAGGGCACGGAAAACCGTATCAACGTGGCGCGTGAACGCTACAACAGGGCGGTGCAGCTCTTTAACGGAGCCATTCGCGCCTTTCCCGGCAGTCTGGTGAACAACTTTTTCCTGCATCTGG
Organism: uncultured Desulfobulbus sp.; assembly: GCA_946539945.1. Lineage (GTDB taxonomy): Bacteria > Desulfobacterota > Desulfobulbia > Desulfobulbales > Desulfobulbaceae > Desulfobulbus. Next base: position 678 of record CAMNHX010000129.1, read on the forward strand.
AGCGTAAGGAGTACTTCAAGGCCACAGAGGCAGCCAAGGAAGCGCCCAAGGTTTCGTTTTGAGGCGCTTTGCGGAAAACGCGGCTTGCTTGCAAGAGCGGACCGCGTTTTCCGTGGTGCAGTCCCCAGTGGTAGGCAAGGGCGAAGAAACCGGGATTGCTCACAGGATGGCAATGCCGTCTCCATTATGCTGATACACGGTGTATCTGTTTGTTTTTTGAGTTTTTACAGCGTTTCTGTTTTCTCTTTCTACTCCCTTCCCGCTTCGCTGGAAAGCCTAAACAAAGCGAAGCGGGCAAGTTCCTGTCATTCTGAACGAAGCAAAGCGAAGTGAAGAATCTCCTGAAGGTTTCCAGAATATCGGCAAAAGCAACTTTTGCAAACATTGCGGTATCCTTCAGGAGATTCTTCAGCGCTTCGCGCTTCAGGCTTTCCAGCGAAGCGGGAAATGCAGACCTTCCAGCGAAGCGGTGAAAGTAGTAAAAAGACAAAATGGAAACTCTCTAACAGGATTTTGATTGTTTTGCCTTAAAATATCATATTTTTTGAGGAAAAATGATAAATATATTTTCTGCCGCATTTTATTTTTTTATATCTCCAATAGTAACATTATATTTATTCAAAATGTTAATAGAAGGATTTTGTGTAGATAAAAGCGATTTTTTTAAGGGAGACATAAGTGAAGATCTCACGAGTTTTTTATTTTATTCTTTAATTTTTATAAAAATGATATTATTATTTGTGATAGATGAAGATGAAGTTATATCTGATTTTGGCATTTCAATAAATACTTTTATGGTGTTAAGCGCCATAATTATTGATACTATATTTTTAACTCTGGTTACTACTATTGGTTATATATCTTACATAGCAAAAAATGGAAAAGGCAAAATAAATCATGATGGTAATGATAAACAAGGATGGGAAGAAGAGAAATTCCATCAAGAACAAACAAGGAAGTATCAAGAATACTTAAGGAATCGTGAAGAAGAAAGACAGCGTCAGGAATATTTACGTCAACATGAAGAAGAACTTCGTCAAGAAGAGAAAGAGAGGAAAAAGGAAAGAGTATATCAGGAAGAAGAACAGAGACAACAGGAGGAACGTCGTCAAGAAAAGTTAAGGCGTTGGCAGGAATATTACAGAGTAAAGGAAGAACAAAAACGACAAGAGGAAGAAAAGCGTCAGCAAGAAGAGAAAAAACGACAGGAAGAACAGAAACGGCAAGAAGAACAGAAACGGCAGGAAGAAGAAAAACGTCGGCAAGAAGAACGCCGGCGTCGCGCCGCTGAAACCGAAGCCCGCTACGCCGACATTCTGGGTGTGGCTCCAGGCGCGAGCTTTGCCGAGATAAAAAAAGCCTACCACCAGCGCGTCATGGAATACCACCCTGACCGGGTCGCCGGTTTGGGCGAGGAAATCCACAAGGTGGCTGAAGAGAAGACAAAGGCCATCAACGAGGCTTTCGCATACTTTGAAAACAAATTCAACCGGGAAGAACACAAACGGCAGGAACAACAACGCCGACAGGAAGAAGAGTTACGCCGTCGCTTTACTGCATCCGAGCTTCGATACTTTGCCATTCTGGGCGTAGAGCCTGGCGCAAGCTTTGCTGAAATCAAAAAGGGCTACCGCAAGCGCTGTCTGCAATACCACCCGGACACGGTCGCGCATCTGGGCGAGGAGTACAAACGAATCGCCGGAGAAAAGATGCAGGCCATCAATGAGGCGTACAGGTATTTTGAAAGGCATTCAAAATAGAGCGGTTTCATTTTCATTTTTGAGAACCTTTGTGTTTGCTCCTTTCATGCCCTGCTGAACGGCATCGGCAAAAAAGATGCAAGACAGTCCGGGGAAGCGTGTTGCGCAGGTGAAGTGTGGCTTGAAGCGTGCAATTCCGGATCAGGACTGGTTTGAGTTTCGTCGTCAGTTGGGCTATACGCTGGAAAAGCCTGGTGATTGTCTTTTTGCGGTTCTCCTGTGAAACACAAACCGGACCTGCCCTGAATGCAGGCAGATCGTCAAGGAGAACCGCCGGCCCCGGTCGTGTTTTGTCTGCGTGCAGTGTGGTTTTTCGGAGAATGCCGATCCTGTCGGGGCGTTGAATATTTCAAGGGCAGGATTTGCCCGGATCGCCTGTGGAGTGGCGCAGTCAGAAACCCGCCTCATCAGGCAAGAATCGGAAGTCCCTTCCTGAAAAGGTCGTACACCGATGCAAACCGAACACATTCCCCTGTCAGGTTTTTTCCAGACCTTCTGCAGCCTCCTCATCCGCCAGCGCTGGTGGTGGTTGGCGCTTGTCCTCCTGATTACCGTGTTTTTCGGCGTCCAGATACGCCATATCCGTTTTGACAATTCAGCGGACATCTGGTTCGTGGAGGGGCATCCCAGTCTGGCAGCCAAGGCCCGCTTTGACGCGACCTTTGGCAACGACGAGTTTGTCTATCTCCTCTTCACCGCAGAGCGCACGCCCTTTACCCCGGAAAACTTCAAACTCATGGCCGAGCTGGCCCGTACACTGGAAAGGCACGTGCCCTACACGAAACGGGTGGTCTGGCTGGGCAACGCGGAACTCATAGAAGGCCGGGAGGACGCGGTGGAGATCCGCGACTTCATGCCCGAACTGCCCAAAACCACAGCGGAGATCGCAGCCAGACTGGACGAGGCGCTCACTGAACCCACCTTTGTCGCCAACCTGGTTTCAGCGGACAAGAGCGCCCTCACCATGACCCTCGAGCTGAACACCTACCCGCCCAGGGAGGAAGACCTGACACCGCAAAAAACAGTGGTGGAAAAGGTGGACGAGATATTGGCAGAACCCCGTTTTGCCGCGCTCAAGCCCTGGTTGGCCGGACCGCCCGTGTCCAATATCCGCTACACCAGCCTGGTGCGGAAAGACATGGGCAAGTTCTTCGGCTTGGTCGTGCTGGTTCAGGCGCTTATGCTCCTCTTCTTCGGACGGGGACCGAGGGCAGTACTGACACCCCTGGTCATCACCAGTCTGGGTGTGTTCTGGACCCTGGGTACTATCGGTCTTTTGGGATACTCCTTGAACCTGCTCTCTTCAGCCCTGCCCACCATGCTCATCTGCGTGGGCATCGCGGATGCAGTTCACCTGATTGCCGCCTTCCACCACGAGGGGCGGAACGGCTTCAGCCGCAAGGCCGCCCTGGAAAACGCCATGGGCGAGGTCGGACTGGCCATGCTGCTCACCTCGCTCACCACATCCATCGGCTTTCTCGCCTACCTCACCTGCCAGGTAGCACCCTACCGGGACATGGGCGTGTATGTGGCCTACGGCGTGGCTTACACCTTTCTCCTGACCATCATCCTCACCCCCATCATCTACTCCTTTGGCAAGCAGAGTCCGCCGCCAGAGAGCGAAGGCAAAAAAAACCAGGACATCATTGACCGCATCCTGCGCTTCAGCCTGCATTTGGCGAGCGATCGTCCCAAGGCCACAGTAGCGGTTTTCCTCGCGGTGATGGTCCTCACCTTTGTGGGCTTTCTCCAGGTCAAGGTGGAATCTGACAGCAACCGGCTGATCTTCAAGGGCCAGCCTCTGCGTGACACTCTGGATGAGATTGATGCCCGTATGGGCACGGGCATGTCTTTGGAACTACTCATCGATACCGGAAAGGAGTCTGGCGTCAAGACCCCGGACTTCATGGACAAACTGGACCGGCTGATGCAGGCAGCAGAGTCCCATCCCCTGGTGCGCAAGGCCGACTCTGTGGTCCCGGTACTCAAGAAGATGCGCCAGGCCATGCACGGCAAGGATCCTGCCTTTTACAGCCTGCCGGAAACAGAAGACGCGGTGGCGCAGTACCTCTATCTCTACGAAGGTTCAGGCGGTGACGCGCTGGACCGGCAACTGGGTTTTCGCTACGACGTGGCTCGGCTCAGCCTCAAGTTTCCCTCGCTGGATACCGGCCAGAGCCGCGAACTCATGACCTATATGGAGAGCAAGGTGGATGAAATTTTCGGACCAGAGGTCACGGTCATGGTTTCGGGCGGTCTGTCTCGCTATCTGGAACTGAACGACATCCTCTACCAGGGCCAGCGCCACAGCTTCATTGCTGCAACGCTTGCCATTGGACTGGTGATGGTTCTGGTCCTGCGCTCTCTGAAGCTGGGGCTTTTGAGCATGATCCCCAACGTGTTCCCGGTCTTCTTTGTCATGGGCTTTTTGGGTCTGATCGGCCATTACCTGGACGTGATCACCATCAGCTTTGCGGGCGTGATCATCGGCGTGGCAGTGGACGACACCATCCACTTCTTTACCCGCTTCAAGCAGGAGTTCGCCCTTCTGGGGCGCTACAGGGAGGCTCTGGCTGCTACCTGTTTTTCCGTGGGACGCCCTATTGTGCAGACCACGATCCTGCTTGTGGTGGGCAACTCGGTTTTGCTTTTTTCCTCGCTTCTGGGTTTTTTCAAGCTGGGGATGCTCTTTGCTGTGGCCTTTGGTGTCGCGCTCCTGGCTGACCTCTGGTTTGCACCCGCGCTGATCGTGCTGCTCAAGCCCCTAGGACCGGAACGGGAGGCGGTTCAGACTCCGGAATGACAATGCCTTTCATGCTGAATGCAGCGAAGCATCCCGGACGAGTGCCGTTGCGCTCCCCATGAGATTCTTGTACGTTGAGGCTATCCGTTTTCAAGCTCGTTATAGCGTTTCCGCTTTGTCTTTTTACTCTTTTCACCGCTTCGCAGGAAAGCCTGAAGGCTTTCCACCACCAGCACGGTGAAAGCAGTCCTGCTGGTTTCCAGAATCTCGGCAAAGGCTACTCCTGCA
>CAMNHX010000130.1 GCA_946539945.1 uncultured Desulfobulbus sp.
GTGCGCCATCCTGCCCCTGGACACGGCGCTCGACGCGGCGGACAAAATCCGCAAAGCCTACACCATGGGTTTTGTCCGCTACACCGAAAGCGGCCCGGAGGAACTGGACGGCGCGGTTCCGGCAGATACGGCCAAGCTCGGCCTGCATCTGGGCAAGGCGGACAAAATTTCCATTTCCGGAGCCATTGTCATTGCCCACCACAAAACTCCCCTGCGGGAAGTACTGCAGGACGCCCACAAGGTGCTGGACAAGGTGGCCAAGGACAGGGCGGGCCGCAATGCGCTTGCCATCCGCCTGAAAAAGCGGTCCGGCGGGGATCGGGATTTGTGGTTCAAATGGGAGGCCCCAAATCCCTATCTGGACGGCCAGGATGACGCGCTGCCCAAGGAATCCCTTTTGGATTCCCTGAAGCAGGTAATGCGGGGCGTTGCCGACGACATTCTGGGCGGCAGCCTGCTCTACCGTTTGGCTGACCTGAAAGACGCGCTCGCGCCGCTGGCCTCGGATGGCGCGGATGAGGCGGCGAACCGGGACAAGGTGGTCAAACTGATCGCCTACGAGGTGGGCCATTCCGGCAAGCTGTGGCAGCACGAGGACCGGGGCGCGAACACCGAACTCTTCGCCTGCCGCCTGGCCGGGCTGATGCTACACGAGGCCGAAAAACAGGGCGACAAAAGCGACAAAACAGCCAAAGACGACTGGTACAACCCGGAGGCGGCGGTCATTGCCCATTTTCTCGCTCTACCCACGGAAAGGAGGGACGCATGAAGACCTGGTACAGCATCACGCCGGTGGATACTCTGTTCTTGCGGGGCGCAGAACCCATGGAAGCTGGGCAACCTAGCCGGGAGGCCCTGTTCCCGCCGCCGGTATCCGTCATTGCGGGTGCTCTGCGCACCGCAGTGCTCAAGCAGGAAGGCATCACCTTTGCCGACTACAAAGCCGGGAAATGCCCCAAGGAGGTCCTTGAGTCTGTCGGTTCCTGCGGCGGCCCTGCGCCCTTCCAGGTTGGAGCGGTGTTGCTCGGTCGGGGCGGGGCGGTGTATGTGCCCTGCCCGGTCCACTGCTTTGCCGATAGCGCGGAGTTGAAGGAGTACAGGAAGAAAACTGAGGGCAAGCAGACAACGCTGAATATTCACCGGGCCGTGCCGCTTTCCAAGGAAGCCGCCGCCCTGTTCCTGCATTCTTCAGCAGGCGCGGACCTACCCTTGGTGCATGATATGCTTGATCCCAAGCCCCTTGCTGGTTGCTGGCTGCGGCTGGACTGTCTGGGCAAGGCGAAATTGGCGGCGGGCGAGCTGCTTGCGGCTTCCGACCTGTACGACGTGGAGGTCCGTACCGGCATCGCCGTTGACGAAAAACGCAAGGTCAGGGAGGGAGCCATCTATTCGGCGACCCATATCCGTCTGCGACCGGACGTGCATCTTGTGATCGGCCTCGACCGCGCCCCTGACCTGACGGACAAGGGTACTCTTGCCCTGGGTGGGGAACAGCGCCTTTGCGGTTATAAACGCTGCAAGGGGCCGGATTTACCTCAAGCAGACGGTTCCGCAGGTCTGTACCTTGCCCTGGCCCCGGTGGAACTGACCGAAGCTGTCCTGCCCTACGTCTTTGCCGCTGCCAAACCGGTCACGCTGGCGGGTTGGGATTTGGCCAAGGGTTTTCACAAGGCCACCACGACCTGGCTGTCTGCCGGGACCGTGTTTACCGAAAACATCAACACTCTCTGCATCCCTCTGGCTCAATAAAAGGAGAACAACGCCATGAAACAGCAAGCATCCCTGCTCGGCCTCTACGCCATCAGCCCCTGCCATGTGGGCAGCGGCAGTTCCGTGGGTGTGGTCGATCTGCCCATCCAGCGTGAGCGCCACACCAACTGGCCGGTCATTCAGGCATCCGGCATGAAAGGTGCGCTCCGCGCCCACTTCGAGCGCTTCAAAAACGCGATCAAAGACAAGCCCGCCGAAGAGACGTTCAAAAACATCACCGAACTGGTCTTCGGCGCGGAAACCCAGAAAGGGGATCATGCCGGTTCCCTTTCAGTCGGCGACGTGAAAATTCTCGCCTTTCCCATGCGGTCCAACATCGCGCCCTTTGTCTGGATCACCTGTCCGGCAGTCTTGCAACGCCTGAACCGCGACTTGGCCTTGGCCGGACGGAAACCAATGGATCTTTCGGGCCTCAAGGTTGATTCCGGCAAGGCCCTGTGGATCGGCGACGCGATTCAGGACGGTTCTATCCTGCTGGAAGACATGGAGGTGCGGGCTACGGGCAAGCTCGCCTTGAGCGGCGACGCCGCCCGCCTGTTCGCCAAGGCGGACCGGCTTCTGGTGGTGGATGACGAGGTGTTCAATTACGGCGTTTCGCACTGCACTTCGGTCATGGCCCAGATCAAGATCAACCAGGCAACCGGAACCACCGAAACCGGGTCCCTGCGCTATCAGGAGGAACTGCCTGCCGATACCCTGATGTACACGGTGATCTTCTGGGGCGATTCCCGGGACGAAAAGGCCAGCCTTCAGGCCGACGCCATTCGCGGCTACATCGAAAAGGAGGTGGTGGCGGGCCATATCCAAATCGGCGGCGACGAAACTTTGGGTCGCGGTCTGTTTGAACTGGACTGGTGCTGAAAAGAGGAGGCGATCATGCAAACCAAGGAACAACAGCGTTCAAAGTTCGCCCTTGAGCAGGTGGAAAAGGTTTTCCGCATTCCGGAGAAAGCCGACCTAGTGGTAGACAAGGAGACCGCCAACTTCGTGGTCGGCGTGCCGACCATGATTCTGACCAACGGATTGGGCCAGACCTTGGCGTTCATCCTGTCCAAGGAAGACCAAAAGAAGCCGTACTTTGCCAAAACATTTCAGGTTATTCGGGATTGGCTGGTGAAACAAAAGCGGCCCAATCTCGACGCCACGGAGAAGCTCGGATTTCTTAAACAAATTGCCGCCCTTGACCAGAAAGAATATCTGTGGGCACAACAGGAAACCTTGTGCCTGCTCCAATGGTTGAAGCGGTATGTCCGCGCTTTTCAAGACCCCGCAAGCAAGGAGCCGCAACGATGAACACCCCCATCCTTCCGACATATCAACGTGAACTTTTGGAACAGGGACAGACCGGCAACGCGGCGCTCTTCTTCGCACGAATGACTCAATGGTGGTGGGATAAAGAGAAGGATAAAGAGAAGGGAAAAAAGCTGGAAGCCAAATATCAGACCGGAACCGACAAAAAAGGCAAGCCTCTCCTGGATTCCTCAATCGTGCTGTTGGGAAAACAGGTCAACACGCGCTTCCAGGGGGCCGAAGCCGCACTTGCGGCCATCCACGACCGGCAAACTGGCTTTTTGGGGGCAACGGCACATCACGCCGGGACGACCAAAAGTGGCTTGGCCCTGGAAATCCGGGCGCGACTAACAGCTCCCTTTGTTTCAGGACTCGGGTCCGGCCATCCCACGGAAACCGGTCTGATTCTGGACCGCAACAGCGGCCTGCCCTACATCCCGGCATCCAGCATCAAGGGCGTGCTGCGCCTGGCCTGCGCCCTGTACATTGCGGAGACCGATCCGGCATACAAGGACAAGGAAGACCTCAAGGAAATCCCGGACGATCACCCGCTTTTGCGCCGCTATTTCGGCGATACGGACACCGGCAAGGCGGACGGTATGCGAGGCCAACTCGTGTTTCTGGACGCCTTTCCGGCGGAGATTCCCGACAAGCTGCTCAAGGCCGACATCATGAACCCGCATTTCGGCCAGTACTATTCCGGTGCGCAGGGGCCGCTGGAGACCGAGAATCCCATCCCGGTCAAGTTTCTGGCCGTGGCGCCGGGAACCGAATTCGTGTTCCGCTGCTTTGCCTCGCCCCTGCCGGAACGCAAGCCGGACGACAAGGACGCCGCCGTATTCCGCCCCTTCGGCGAAAAGGATGAAGAGACGGTCGTCGCCCTGTTCAAACGCGCCTTTGCCCAACTGGGCTTTGGTGGCAAGACGTCCATTGGGTATGGCAGATTTGCGGAGCAAAGCATCAAACGCGGTTCGGAGGTCATTCCGCCCCCGCCGCCGAAGCCTTGGGACTCTTGGCTCAATGAACTGGAGGACGTCAAGGATTGGGACAAGCTCAAGGCGCTCATCTTCGACAAGCCGGAAGCCGAAGCCTGGCGTGGAGAAAATGGTGTTGCTCAAACAGTGGAAGCACTCTGCAAAAAGGTGCGGGATTCCCGGCGCAAGAACTGGACTGCGGAACAGGACGCCTCCTGCGCCGCATGGCTGCAACCGGCTGGCATTATGTGGGAACCCCTGTCTGACTTGGAGTGCCTGATTTGGAAACTCGCGGACTACGGGACGTACAAGTCCAAAAACATCGACCTCGCCGCGCTCACGCTGCCGGAGGCCCAAGCTCTGCAAGCCCGGCTCAAGGAGTGGAAGTGCAACGACAAAAGGGCCAGGGGCGACAAGACGGCTCACTGGAAAAAGCTGCAAGACCGCATCCGGGAACTCAAACCATGACCACCGACGCCAAGTCTCCCGTCAGCGAAGTCACCCTGCGTCGCATCCGGCGCTTCCGGCTGATCGACGACGTGTTCATGCGGGTCTGCTTTCAGGATAACATCGAGTGTACGCAACTGGTCTTGCGCATCATTCTGGACAAGCCGGATTTGCAGGTGCAAAGCGTGACCGCGCAAAAGCAGCTCTCCAGCCTGCATGGCCGCACGATCTGCCTGGACATTGAGGCGACTGACAGCGCGGGCCGACTGTACGACATCGAAATCCAGCGCAAGGACGAAGGCGCCCGACCCAAACGGGCGCGTGGTCACCAGAGTCTCATGGATGCGGCCACCCTGGGCAGGAACGAAGATTTCGAGCAGCTGCCGGAATGTTTTGTCATCTTCATCACCGAACACGACGTGCTGAAGGGTGGCCTGCCACTCTACCGCATCGAGCGCGTGATTGCCGAGACCGGCCTACCCTTTGGCGACGGCACGCGCATCATCTACGTGAACGGTGCGATGCGGGAAGGCGATACGCCCTTGGCCCGGCTGATGCACGATTTTTTCTGCACCGAGCCGAAGGATATGCACTACAAGCTTTTGGCCGAAGTGACCAGCCATCACAAAACCAACCCCGAGGAGATTCGCAAGATGAGCAGCGTCATTGAAGAAATTCTGGAAGAAGGTCGCATCAAAGGCCGCGAGGAGGGCATGACCACCGCGATGAGGCGTATGCTCGATGTTCTGCTTCAGGAGGGTAAATTCTCCTGCGAGGAAATGGCGAAATACACCAGCCTGCCCCTGGACGAGGTGCAGCGACGGGCGGAGGAGCGCCGGAGCAGGCAGCAATCCTCGGAGGAACCATGGACATCCCCCAAATCATGACGGAACGTATCGAACAGCCCGTCAGCGAAGTCACCCTGCGTCTTTTTTCTGCACCGAGCCGAAGGATATGCACTACAAGCTTTTGGCCGAAGTGACC
>CAMNHX010000131.1 GCA_946539945.1 uncultured Desulfobulbus sp.
TTTTTTCGCCGACCTGACCGAAAGCGAATCTGGAGATCAGCGATTCAATGTCCAGCGTGGATTCCGTGTCCACCAGAAGCTCTCCCGGACTGTAGGTCTCGCTGTCGGCCCCCAGGGTGAGCTGGATGTACTTGTCACCAATAATGCCCTGGGTCTTGATGGAAGCCATGGAATCCTTGGGCAGGCGGACTTTCTGTTGCAACTGCATGGTGACAAGGGCCAGATTGTCCTGGTCCAGGCGGATGGCCCGCACTGTACCCACGTTGACGCCGGAGAGCTGGATTTCCGCCCCGACCTTCAGACCGGATACGTTGTTGAAAGCAGCATCCAGCGTGTACATCCTGCTCCCGGAAAAAAGCTGCACCTCGCCCAGCCGGAAGGCCAACCAGCCAAAGGCCAACAGGCCCACCACCATAAACACGCCCACCATAATTTCAACGCGGGAATTTCCCATGTCATGCTCCTTTGCCGGTAAAACCCGGACCCATCACTGTCCGGGCGAATTCTCTGATGGCTGCCTTGCCGGAATGGACGATTTCGCCTGCATCCGTGAAGGAATCAAGCTCGCCTCTGTTGATCAGCACGATCTGGTCTGCCAGGGCAAAGACCTGCGGCACATCGTGGCTGACAATAAGGGCCGTATAACCCAGCCTTTTCTGGGTAGCGTCAAACAGCTCGTAGATTTCCCTGGTCATGACCGGATCCAGCCCGGTAGTCGGCTCATCAAAGAGGACCAGCCGGGGTTCCAACTGCAAGGCACGTGCCAGACCAACCCGTTTTTTCATGCCGCCGCTCAACTGGGCCGGATATTTTTCTTCATGGCCTTTCAGCTCAAGCTGATCCAGAGTGGCTTCCACCTTGGCGCGGATCTCATCTTCCTGCAATTTGGTGCGTTCCCGAAGCGGCAACGCGATATTTTCAAACACGTTCAGGGAGTCAAAGAGCGCACTGCCCTGAAACAGAACCCCGAACTGCATCCGCAGTTCGCGCAGGGCGTTGAAGCCCAAACGGGCAACATCCTGGCCAAAGACCAACACCTGTCCAGCGTCTGGCTTCAAGAGACCCAGGATCAGCTTCAGGGTCACGCTCTTGCCCTGACCACTGCCACCTGCAATGACCGTGGTCTTGCCCGCAGGTACGGCAAAGCTGGCATTGTTCAGCACCTGATGGCGCTTCTCGTCCCGACCAAACCATTTGGAGACCGCAGAAAACCGCACGGCCACATCTTGTTCCGCTACTGTTGTCATAACAGTACCGCTGTGAGCAGGTAGTCAAAAACCAGAACCGTTATGGACGAATAGACCACTGCTTGGGTCGTCGCCCGGCTGACGCTCTCCGCACCAAACCCCATGCCCCGGATCAGGTGGACAAAAAAGCCGCGACCTGTGCAGATCCAAGCCACTAAAAGTCCAAAACAAAGCGACTTGATAAAGCCCATGCGAATATCCGCGTTGGTCACGTTCTGCGCCATACCTGCCATGAAGGCCCCACCGTTTGCGCCCATCATGTCCACGCCGACAATGTAGCCGCCAAAAATGCCGACCACGTCAAACACGGCTGTCAGAAGCGGCATGGACAGGATCATTGCCAGAAATTTCGGGGAAATCAGGTAGCGAAAGGGGTCAATGGCCATGCAGTCCAAGGCATCGATCTGTTCGCTGATGCGCATGATGCCCAGTTCCGCGCACATGGCTGAACCAGCCCGACCAGCCACCATGATGGCGGTCAGGGTGGGGCCAAGCTCCATGATCAGGCTCAAGGCCACTACTGTGCCCAACATGCCGTCCGCGCCAAAGCGGTTCAGCGCGTTGTAGCCTTGAAGTCCCAGAACCATGCCAGTGGACAGGGAGGTAAAGAAGATCACGCCCAGAGACCCGGAACCGATGAAGCAAAGTTGCTTCAGCACTTCACGGAAGCGGAAGGGCAGGCGAAACAGACCGACCAGGGACCAGAACAGGAAAAAACCCATCCGGCCCAGATCAGTGAGGGCATCCAGAGTCAGGGCGCCGAGGCGTCCGAAGCCGGACAGCAGCGCGGCAGGGCGCAATACAGTTGGGATCATGGAGGTGTTTCAGGGTTTGCGGGTGAAACGGACCGGGCCGCTTGGCGTGGAAACAGTAAAACCGTCTGTCTGTTCGGAAAACCGGTATTCATCCGGGGCCACGCGGCTCAAAACCAGCAACAGATACCCGTGGCTGGCTGATGTGGATTGGGAGCGTTGCTCCTTTTCCAGGCTCTTGAGATCTGCGGCCACCTCTGGTCTTTGCCGGGCATTGCTTTCCAAAGACCACAGGGCTGCTTGAAAAACCCCATCCAGAAGTACCGCCTGTTTTTCCGCCTCGGTCAACGCCCGGGTTTTCTGGATTTCCTTGGCCTTTTTCAGAGCGCCGGAAAAGGTATTGAGGTCCAGTGCGGTCAGGATTTTGGCAAGCGCCCTTTTCTCGCCGCCTTGCAGATAGGCTTGCCACAACCAGTCCAGATGCGCTGGAGTAGTGATGCGCTCCTGGTAGAGGTCAAAATTGGCTGGTTTTGTCTGAACAGGGATTTTGGGCGAATAGCGGGCCTCGGCAGAGACAAACGAGGCTGAACCGACAAGCATCCCCAGACACAGCAGCGCAAGGGCGAATGTTTTCATGGTTTTCTGTTCGATGTCCGGTGTTCAAATCAAAGAAAGCCCATAGGCAGGCGGGGCGTACCTTACGCCATTTTTTCCAAACCGGCATGAAAAAAAGCATGACGCCATGAGGATACAGGACTACAAAACTGTTTCGTCAGAGTGACCGGGAAAAACCGGTGTTCTGGTATCCCTTTTCCTTCAATCCAGGAGGGTCTTATGATCCGTTTTTTTCAGGCAGGCGGCGCGCTGTTTGCCTTTGTTGCTGTGCTGACCCGAGCCTTGGCAGCGCATACCCTCAAGCTTCAACTCAAGGCAACAAACATGCTGGACCAGTTCTGTCTGGCCTCGGATTATCTGCTGCTACACGGCTTGGCGCTGCTGGTCGTTGCCCAACTCTACCGCGTCCAGCCGCATCGCTGTTTTTCCTTGGCTGGTTGGACCTTGCTGACCGGAAGCCTGCTGTTTTCAGGATCCATGATCATCAAATGCTGGGCCTCAATAGGTGCGGTAGGCATTCTGACGCCTGTGGGCGGGACGCTGCTCCTACTGGGCTGGTTTGTCTTGCTCTGCGGGATCGTGTCATTTCGTTCTTGACCTGGCTATATTGCCTTCATTTTTGCCATTTTCACCAAGTATGAAGGCGGTGTCATCAACTGTTCTCTCGTAAAATTGCAAAATATAATAAACATGATCTCTTATTGTTGGTAATTTATAAGGGCTTGTCTGGAAATAATCTGAAAAACTGTTACTGGTCTGGCTCCCCGTCCACCACCTCACCAACCAGATCATAAACATGAGCTTCAGTGATGCGCACCGGCACAATAGCGCCCTGATCCGCCTGCCCCTCGTTGATGTACACGCAACCGTCCACTTCAGGCGCCTGAAAGGGGGTGCGTCCCTCGAGCAGCAGATCGCTCTCCTGGCTGTAGCCTTCCACCAGAACCGGCAAAACCCGCCCGACTTTCTCTTGCAAACGGGCCGAGCTGACCGCTGCCTGCGCGGCCATGACCGCGTCACGCCGCTCCTCCCGGACAGCTTGCTCCACTTTGCCCGGCAACTTGAAGGCTGCACAACCTTCCTCATCCTCATAGGCAAAAACACCAGCATGATCCAGTTTCCAGTTGGCAATGGCATCCAGAAGCGCCTGCACGTCTTTTTCTGTTTCACCGGGAAAGCCCACCATGAAGGTCGTGCGCAGGGCGCAGTTCGGCAAGCAGGTACGGACCCGGTCCAGAAAGCCCTCCAGATCACGATGCCGGTAACGCCGCCCCATAGCCTGCAAGACCGTATCGCTCACGTGCTGCATGGGTACATCCAGGTAGGGCACAATGCGCGGCTCACTGTGCATAAGGGACAGGAGACTCTCGTCCACGCCGGTTGGATACAGGTAGAGCAGGCGGAGCCACGGAATGCGCGTCTCTGCAAGCAAAGCCTCCAAAAGCGCGTTCAACCCGCGCTCCAACCCCAGTTCCCGACCATAAGCGCTCAAGTCCTGGGCAATCAGGGAGAGTTCCCGCACGCCCTGCGCTTCCAAACGCCTTGCCTCCCGCACCAGATCCGCAGTGCCACGACTGCGCAAAGGTCCGCGAATGACCGGGATCATACAGTAGGCGCAACGGTTGTCACAGCCTTCAGTAACTTTCAGATAGGCGCGAAAAAAAGGGGTGGCCAGTTGCCGGGGCAGGCTGCTGTCCATGAGAAAGCTGGCACTGCCGGGGCGCATGACCAGGCGTTGCTTGCCACTTCTTCTGGCAGTCAGCAGCCTGGCAATGCCCGGAAAGTCGTCCAGCCCGACAAAGCAATCCACCTCGGGCAGGGCGGAGGCCAGGTCTGCTCCGTACCGCTGCACCAGACAGCCAGTCACTACCAGCAGCTTGCCAGGGTTTTGCTGTTTGAGAGCCGCCAGTTCCAGAATCACGTCAACCGCCTCTTCTGCCGCGCTCTGGATAAAGCCGCAGGTGTTGACCACAAGGACATCAGCCTGGTCTGGCTCGGCAAGCACCTGATAGCCGTCTGCAGCCAAGGCGGCCAGCATCACTTCTGAATCCACCAGGTTTTTCGGACAGCCCAGGCTGACCAGATACAGGGTTTTCATTGGGATAGGTTCTCCTGTCTGAAAAAAGGAGCAAAAAAGCCCTTGTCCTGCGAAACAATCCTGCTCCGGTAGAGACTCCAAACCGGCAAAAAACGCAAGCCACAAAATGCCGCGTCCAGACAACCCTTTGGACTCAAGCCGTGGACACACAAAAACAGGAAACAGAGGAACCTTGTAACCAGGCGAGGAAAAAGCCGAGCTGGTTCGCACTCTCTATCCCTGCCCTGAAAGACGGGGCTTTCCGTGCAGTATGGTAAGAAAACCCGACAGAGCGTTGTCGAGCGTGTCGGTTCGACGTGTATTGGTCTGACCAGTGTCTAATTGCGGAACTACTTAACAATGTGTATTCTTCTATTTTTTCAAAAAGGAGGATGATGACACGTCCTGGAAACCAACTCGCCGTATCTGCGGAGGAAGGTGTGTAGCTTGAGCGGTTGTTGAAAAGCAAAAGCCGACCGGAGCGCATTTGCGAATCCTGCCTGTTCTCCACTGTCTGGAGGGCAAAAGCCTTGCCGGGACAGCGACTCTCAACCATGTCGCCGTACAAACGGTGCGCTGTTGGCGGGACAGGTATATCGAGCAGGGTCAGAGTTCGAGGGGCTTCAACTGTTTTCATGAATTCTCATCAAATCTCTGCCAATCTGTCCAGAATGATGAGGTTTTCGGGGAAGACCGTGCGACTTGACAGTGTCGCTCCCTTTTGGAATATC
>CAMNHX010000132.1 GCA_946539945.1 uncultured Desulfobulbus sp.
CCCAACGCATCGCGGGAAGAATGCGTCATCGCGGCAATAGAACGACTGCAAAGCGACAGAGGACGATAGCCGGGTTCACGGGCGTGGGGAACACTTTTCAAACCGTCCATTTTTTTTACTCTGTGACGGTTCATCCCCACAGACGTGGGGAACACGTTCACACAATCTCCAGCCCAAACTGCCCGGAATACCTCACCCTCACTTCTCTGCCATCTTCCCTGCGTCCAGCCCCAAGCCAGACGCCGTTTTCTTCCCGTACTATCAGAGACAGACACCAACGACCTTTATCAGGTATTTTCGTTTCCTGCAAGGTTTTGAGCGCCTGCTCCAAATTCGGCGGGTTGAGGGCTTCCCGCAATTCCCGCATGGGAACGCGCAACTCGGAAAGCAGGCAGACCTGCATATCGTCGTCCGCCTCCCCATCTGCCCAGAGCCGCAAGCCGGAAGCTGTCTGGCGTATCAGTCGCGCCTGATGCGCAGGCTCACCCAGACGGGTGCTTGGCGTCCGCACATCGTCAGTCCAAGCGCCTTCCGGCAAGTACCCGGCTTCCAAGCGCAGCTCGCTGAAATGCGCCTCGCTCTTCTTGGCGCAGTCTTCGCCATCCGCCTTGAACTCGCGGTCGTCCAGCGTCTCCGGCGCAACCCCCTGCGGCTCCTTCGGGAAAATCCCGTCGTTGCCGTCGGCCCGTTCTATCAAAAAACGCGCCCGTTCCGGCAAATGCAGTCGGCCCTCCAGTTCCAGCAGCCGGGCCGTGCGCTACAAGAGGGCGTGCCGCTGATAGACGTACTGACCAGACTTGAACATCTCTGCATACCAGTTTGCTCCGGCATCAGGCGTAGGCCGGGGCGAGAGAACCAGCATCTGCGGATGGTTATACTGCTCTGGGCGTTGGCGTCTGGCGTGGCGGTGGCAGCGCCCGGCCCGCTGGATGAGCAGGTCCATGGGCGCAAGGTCTGTCAGCAAGAGGTCAAAATCCAGATCGAGCGACTGTTCCACCACCTGCGAGGCCAGAACGATCCAGCCTGCACGTTGCTCTGGACCGCTGTTCTTGTCAAAATGGCGCAAGACTTCCCGCTCGATATTGCGCCGGTCCAGCCCCGTAAAACGGGCATGAAAAACCAATACCCTGTCCGGCGACACCCCGTATTCTTCGGTGAGCCTACGCCAGGATTCGCGCACATCGCCCACCGTGTTACGTATCCAGCAGGCACAGGCATTGGCCTTTGCTGCCGCAACCAGTGCCTCGTACATTTCGCCTTCCTCGTGAACCAGCCTCACCTGCACATCTTCTTTCCGCTGTTCAGCAGGCGGTCCGGGCACGCCTTGTTCCTCAAGCCCCTCATCCGTGACCCGGGTGAGCAGAGGAAAATCCGTGGATTGCAATGAGGCAGACTTGGACGTGACCCCATAGGCTGCCCGCCCTGTTTGCCAAGCCTTCACAAAGTCCTGCCGCAGGTGCTGCGGCAAGGTCGCGGACAGGAGCACCGCGCTGCCGCCCATTGCGGCGTGGAAGGTCAACAGCGTTTTCAGCAGCGTGCCGGTGTAGGCGTCAAAGGCATGGACTTCATCGCCCACAAACACGGATCGGCACAGACCGAAAAGCCGCAGGGCCTGATGCCTCGTCTTGAGAATCGCCATGAGCGCCTGATCCAGCGTTCCCACACCGCAGGGACTGAGCAGCGCCTTCTTGCGGTTGTCAGCCAGCCACTGGGCGCAGACCGCGCCACCTGCCTCCTGATTTTCGCCTGTGTCAGCGTCCGGCATGATGCTGTCGCGGAAATCCTGGTTGAGCGCCCGGCTGCCGTGGGCCAGCATCAGGGAAACCGGTCCGGAAAAGAGCGTCTGATAATTTGCCGCCAGACGTTGGTACATGGCATTGGCAGTCGCCATGGTGGGCAGACCAATGTACAGGGCGCTTCCCTGTTGATGACGTAAAAAACGGTGAGCAGCCAAAAGGGCGGCCTCGGTTTTGCCGCCACCGGTCAAATCTTCAAGTATCAAAAGCTCCGGTCCGGCGGGCGGCGGCAGGTCCAGCACGGCTCGCTGCATCGCATTGGGTACGCAGTCGAAAAGATGCGGCAGGAGTTCCTGAAAGCCGGTCGCCTTGCCGGGCGCAATGTCTTGCAGAAAGTTCAGTTCCTCCAGCGCCTGCTTGGCGCAGTCCTGCGCCTTGGGGAAATACCTTTTCGCATCGGTCCAGACGGCATCCATCGAAAACCAGCGCTCGTTGGAAGCGATCCAGTCAGCCAGAATGAACAGCCCGGCGGCGACAAAGGACAGCCGATGCAAAGCATATCTGTCCGTTTCCGGGAACTCGGCCAAGCCAAAAAGCGTCGCGCATTCGTCCAGATATTCCCGAATGTCCGCCTTTACGGCACGGGCGTCCTGCAAATGCCACGGACGTTGCCTCGCCACTTCGCAAGGCTCGCCGTGATGCGCCAGTGCAGCGGTCAAAAGAGGCTTCAAAACGTAGCTGTCCGGCAGGGGCAGAAAGTCGTGCGGCTCAAGCTCTTCCCAAATAAGCAGGCCCAAAGCGGTGTGGTACTCACGGGGACGATGACGCCAGTCCCGGCCCAGAGGCGGGTTCCAGACCGTTTCCTCCAATAGACAAAACTGAAAACTGTCTGCGAATTTTCCCAAATCATGGCAGGCCGCCAGAAAGAGCAGAAGCGCCTTGGTCTGCTCGTCCTCATACGGAGAAAGCGCATAGAGCCGTGTGCGCCAAGTCGCGTTCTCCCGCAGGAGTACTTCGACCACTGCCGCAACTTCCAGACAGTGATGGCACAGGTGATGCCATCGCCCATCCGGATCCTTGCCGCGTTTGCCCCAATACGAAAAATGCAAAGACATTGCCTCTCTCCTACTGTATCCACCTTCTGAAATAGCCAGAGGCTAACAAAATTACAGTGTAACGGCAAGATATATTGGGGGTCATCTTGAAAAATCGCTTTTCCGTGTTTTGAGGATTGAACGCGGGCAATATATTCACTCGACTTCCTTGTTTCGCCGAATGGAGAGGCTGCCATGTATGGAGATGTCATTAGATAAAAAGTGAAAACGGAAACGCTCTCAAACACGAGAGAATATCTAACAATTCTCTTCTCCACAAGAATTTGGCAACATTCCCGGAAGTGTAATTCAAGAGTCTTGTCGTACTCCTGAACGCCACAGGGATTTCCCAACTTCAGGCGAGAGAGGAAGTCAATACAGGCAGACTTCCAAACTTTCATAGACTCTGGTTTTTGTTCTTGCGCCACTTGGGATGAGAAATCTTGAGCTTATGAATCTTGTAGTTCATCACCCTGGTGCTGATGCCCAGCTTCTTTGCTGCCTTCTTCTGTACCCAGTTGCACTCCTGGAGCGCTTGCAAAATAAGTGTAGTTTCACTGTCCATCAGTTCCTGGAGCTGTTTGGGCGACACCAGTTCGCACGGACTCTGCAGGGCTTCGGGGGTGATTTGGTCGCTCTCTTCCAGAATAATTGCCCGCTCAATGATGTTGGACAACTGCAAAATGTTGCCCGGCCAGTGATACGATGTCAAAAGCTGGATGGCCTCGTCGGTGAAGCCGTTGATGGTCTTGCAGACCTTGATTGCACTTTGGTGCAGCAACTTTTTGGCCAAAGGCGCGATACAGTCGGGCCGGTCCTTCAGGGGTGGCAGTCGCACAGGCAGCACGTTCAGACGGTAAAAGAGATCCTCGCGGAAACGTCCATCTGCAATGTAGTCAGTCAATGGGCCTTTGGTAGCGGCGATTACGCGAACATCAGTAAAAACGGTGCGATTGCTGCCCAAACGTTCAAAGGACTCCTTTTCCAGAAGTCGCAACAGTTTGGCCTGCAGGTCCAGCGGCAGGTCGCGGATCTCATCCAGATAGACCGTGCCACCGTTTGCCTGCTCCAAACGTCCAATGCGCAACTTGTCCGCGCCAGGAAAAGAGCCTGGCTCATGACCAAAGAGTTCACTTTCCAGCATCAAGTCCGACACATTGGTACACGCGATCCTGATGAAGGGTTTGTGCCGTCTGGGCGAGTTGAAATGCACGAGACCTGCCAGAAAACCCTTGCCAGTGCCGCTCTCGCCGGTAAAGAGCATGGGGGCGTCAAAAGCCGCAAACTTGCGCAGGTTGTCCACAACCTGCCGGAACGCCGGGGTTTCCGCGACCACGTCTGCAAAGCTGTACACCACATCCTGGGTGCGGCGCAGGTAGGCCAGCTCGTTGACTTGAGTGTTGACAGCGACAACCCTTTCCACGGCACTGATGATGAGTTCCGGCAGACAGGGTGAGACAATCACGTCGCTTGCCCCTGCCCGCATGGACTCAACAATCAGTTGGGGTTGGTCAGCGGAGCTGATGGCAATGATCGGCGTACACGGCAAGTCATGGCGGAGGGCCTTGAGCATACCAAAAGAGGCATCATTGCCTGATTTCAGGTCCAGGATGATCACATCATAACTTTCCAGATCCAGCTTCAGACGAAAAACGCCTGGATCATCTTCGTATGTAATGCAGGAAGAATCAGCCATGACCGCTTCGATTTCCTGTTTGTTACCGGGATGCCAGTTGTAGGCAATCACTTGAAGCTTGTTGTTTTTCATGAACAATACCTGTGTCAGAAAAGAAAAAAGCAAAAATCTAGGATAACTGACGGGTCAGTTACGAATTACATATAATAACAGACACTGAAGAAAAAATATATATCAAAAGATGCAGTCATATAAAATCTTCTCCTGCCGTAACGGCAGGGTTATGAGGTTCGGGATGGAAACAAACTGGACAGAGCAGGATCTGCTGCTGATGCAACGTGCCCTGGAACAGGCCAGTGCAGCAGCTTTGACAGGAGAAGTGCCTGTCGGGGCCTTGGTGACAGACAGTGCAGGGCAGGTGCTGGCTGAGGCAGGCAATGCCTGCATCCGCAATCACGATCCTTCAGCCCATGCAGAGATGTTGGCCATCCGGGCAGCAGCAGCGTTGATGGGCAACTACCGTCTGCCTGGCTGTCGCCTGTATGTCACGCTGGAACCTTGCGTCATGTGCGCGGGTCTGTGCATTCAGGCGAGGATTGGCACGATTGTGTATGGTGCGGCTGACCCGAAAGCTGGAGCCTTGCACTCCTGTTACAAAATCGGCAGCGACGGACAGCTCAACCATGCCCCGATTGTCCGGGGTGGACTGTTGGCCCGGGAGGCATCAGACCTTTTGGTGGGTTTTTTCCGGGCAAGACGGTGAGAGCAGGGATGCACTGTTCTGCACCCAGGCAGACGACAAGACAGCCGCAACCAGGGGGGCCTGCTTTTTTCGGTGTGTAGAGCGGCAGGACTGGCAGGGAATGCTCGGCCTTGGCATGACAGGGAAGGGGCAAAGAAAAAAACCGGGAAGCCCCGCCAA
>CAMNHX010000133.1 GCA_946539945.1 uncultured Desulfobulbus sp.
CCTCATGCCTCTTTTGTACCGAAAACTGTTACCTATGTCCCTTCACACCTGTTACATATCTTACTCGTCTATACACGCATAACGCCCCAGAACACCGGAGAGCATATCGGGCAGGTCGTCTTTTTGGCGGGAACTGCGCTGAATTTGCTTCAGACATTTGTCAAAAGTCAGCGGTTCGCCCAAGGACAGATGCCGGAGTACCATGGAGATAAGCCGAGTGATGGTGGTAAGATTGGCAATCCGGGATTGGAGTTCATGGTCGCGGTCAAAAGCTGTGGAAGCGAAGATTTCAACCGGGCGACCTGCCAGTTCGCTGACCAAAAGATACCATTTGTTGCCCTCGCGATCGATGACGCGGTAGCGGTGGGCATTCAGCACATCCGGTAATTCGATCTTTCCGTCTGGTATCGGGCTGTTTGTTCTTGCCTGAAGCGCTTCGCCGTACTGTTCGGCCCACAGGCGCTGCACCAGCCCAGGACGTTTGCGGATAGCGTTTTGTAGCGCCAGACAGTTTGGGCAGGTCGCAGCCGCTTCTTGACTGGTCATGGGTTCGCCGCAGAACGGACAGACGGTATCAACTGGTTCCATATTCTCCTCACATTCCTGAATAGCCATACTTGTGGCAACCCTCATCCGCAAGACTCAAATTTCTTGCATTGTATCAGGATGTTTGAGCATTTTCACTTTGTCTTTTTACTCCTTTCACCGCTTCGCTGGAAAGCGCGAAGCGCTGAAGATTTTCCAGCGAAGCGGGAAAGTAGTCATGGAGAATACCGGGAAGGCGGCAGGAGAGGGACTTTTACGTAAAAGTCTAAAAAGTGAAAACGGAATTGCTCTAGGGAAACGCTGATGAAATCGGCTTTGAGCAATCTGATCCACGAAAAATCAGGGGGTACAGAGCAAGATTTGTTGGTTTTGGGATTACATCAGCGTTTCTCTAATTTTACAAGATTCCCTCTTCACCAGTGTTGAGGGATGTTGTCACTGAAAAACCTGTGAGACCGCAGGAGACAATGCTGTGTCCCGTTGCCAACGGTTGTCAGGTGAGTGTGTCCGTATGATCGTCCTCACATTTTGGGCTTGACCTCATCCATAGCCTGTTCAGCTTTTTCTGAAGCAGCGTCCTTCATTTCCTTCTTGCCCATATCCATAGTGCCTTTGGTGTCATCGGCAGCATCCTTCACTTTCTTGCCTGGATCCAGAGCATCTTTAGCGCCTTCAGCAGCATCATCCGCTTTCTTGCCTATGCCCATGGCATCCTTGGCCTTGTTCATCATCTTGTCCTTGGTCTCATTTACGACGCCTTCAGCCTTTTCCATTGCCTTTTCTTTGACGGCATTCATGGCTTCCTTGCCGAGCTGCTTGGCCTGGTCGCCAGCGGACATTTCAGCACCAGCAGCGGCAGCATCCGCCGCATTGGCGCTGGCTTCTGCCTGCTGGGCCACACTCTTGGCCTTGTCCACCATCTGGGCAGGAGCGCTCTTCACTTCTTCAGCAGCTGCAGTACCGCAGAGAAGCGCAAAGGCGGCCAGAGTCATCAAACCGGTTACAATTTTTTTCATGGTTTCCTCCATGCATTGTGGCGGCATTTGTCGCCTTTTCAAAGTCGCGGAACGACACCACGCCGCCCGCGTTCTGTTGCTCTTTTATCCACCGCTTTTCTGGGTGCAAGTTGCAAGTTGCAAGTGCGGATAATCCACCTTTTCCCACTGCTCTTGCCGTGCAGGTTGCAAACCTGTTCTGATTCATGAGTTTTGTGTACTGCCTTACATGAGGCAAGGCAAAACAGGTTTGTTCCCCTACCTCTTCCCCCTGCCCTACAGTCCTGCCAAAGTGGAAGCCACCTCGCGGCTGAACTCGTGCAAGACCTGCGTGGCTGCTGCTACATAGTCACTGGCAGTTCCTTGTCCCTCCACGGGTACAGTCCGGGAAAAGCCGCTGCGGGAGAGGATGCGCCGCGTTTCAGGATCGCTGATCGTGCAGACAGCACGCAGGGTAAAATTCTGGGCATCCCCGCTGAAGCGGGTAATCTCTGTCTCTACCTGCCGTCGAACCGTGCCAAAACGCGGACCCGGATATTGGGCCACGTTGGGGGTAGCCAGCAGGGTTTGCAGATCTGCGGTCAACTTGGCGCCAATCTGCTCGTCCAGAGAGCCAGCCCAGAGCTGACCTACCAGCATCTGCGGCCCGCCTGGCTGCTGTTCTGTCACAATGCCCCGTTGCCGGAGCTGCGGCGGCAAGCGCACCGGCATGACCAGAATCAGGCCAGCCCCCCCGCCCTGATGCACAGCCGCGCCTGCGGGCAAAGGCTCCAGCGTATAGACTGGGGTCGGAGCGGGCTTGCTGACACAGCCGTTCAGAAGCAGCGCCAGCAGACAGCAGAGTGTGCCGGAAACAAGAGGGTGTCTCATCGTCTCTTTTCCTCGCCAAACAGGAGTGCGTTGGGATTCTGGCGCAGATACTCGCTCAAATCCCGGAGAGAGCCGGCGGTCTGCCGGACTTCGTGCAGGGTGTCGCGGAGCTGGTAGCGCACATCAGAATCCTTGGCAGTCATGCGCTCCACGTTGGCGCTCATGCGTTCCAGATTGCCCAAGGTATGGTCCAGCTTCTTGCTGCTGGTCTGGATGTTCACCAGAATCTTGTGCAGGTCCGCGCTGACCGGCTTCAGTTCCTTGCGGGTCTCGCCCAAGAGGGCGTTGGCCGTCTTCATGGTGGTGGAAAACTCGGTAATTCCCTGGGTAATGCCCTGGCTGACGCTGCCCAGGGCCTTGGGCAGGGTCTGGTTGAGCTGGGTCAAAAGCGTATCCAGTTGCTGGACCGCATTCATCAGGCCCTTGAGCGTCTCACCTGCCTTCTCTGAAGTGAAGGAGTTGTTGAGGGAGTCCAGAGACTTGGTCAGCTTACCCAGAATTTCCTGCAACGGCAGCTTTTCCAGGGTTTCCGTGATCCTGGTCAGCCCGGAGGATATGGTTGGGATTTCCAGAACACCCGGGGGAGCAGCGCCGTGCAGCGAAGGCTCCTGGTTCGGCTTCAGGGACAGTTCCACGTACTGCTTGCCGGTGAGCAGACTGTTGGTCTCCATCTGGGCTTTCAGTCCCTGCTCTTCGATCATGTGCTTGAGCGTGCGGCGCATAATGTCCACGTTATAGGGCAGATCGCCTGGAGCCATGTCCTGTCTCAAGGCCATGTACACTGGAATGACCACTTCACCACTTTTGGGGTCATAGTCGAGCTGGATGCTGCTGACCCGGCCAATGGTCACGCCGCGGAAGGCCACGGGCGCACCCACGTCCAGCCCGTGCATGGACCCGGAGAAGTAGGCGACGCAGCGCACGCTGTCGTCCCTGAAGTTGAATTTGCCCAGGACCATGACAGCAAGCACTGCCACTGCCAGGGCAATCAGCACAAAAGCGCCGATAAGGGTGGGGTTGACTTGTTTGCTCAAATGTTTCGCAGCTCCCGGTTGCCGGTTCCCCTGGAGAGAAAGCGGACGACCGTTTCATTGTCGCTCTCTTGCAGCAGGCGCTTGGGATCGCCGGTTGCGAGCATGGTTTTGGTCGTGGCGTCCAGAAAAACCGAGTTGTTGGCAATGGCGTAAATGGAGGCCAGTTCATGGGTCACGATGACCACGGTTGTGCCCAGGCTCTCCTTGAGTTCAAGGATCAGGTCATCCAGATTGCGGGCGCTGATTGGGTCAAGCCCGGCAGAAGGTTCGTCAAAGAAGAGCAGATCCGGGTCCAGCGCAATGGCCCGGGCCAGTCCTGCCCGCTTGCGCATACCACCGGAAATCTGCGAGGGGTAGAAGTCCTCAAAGCCCGCCAGTCCTACCAAAGACAGCTTGAAGGACACCAGATCGCGCACCGTGGCCGCGTCCAGTTTGGTGTAGGTGGTGATGGGCACAGCCACGTTTTCCGCTAAAGTCATGGAACTCCACAGTGCGCCAGACTGGTAGAGAATGCCGCACTTACGGTTGATGCGGTCCTGTCCTTCGGTGTCAAGCTGCCAGAAGTCTTCCTCGCCGTACAGCACCTGCCCTTGGGCCGGTCTTTTCAAACCGGTCAGATGGCGCAAAAGCGTGGACTTGCCGCAACCGCTGCCCCCCATGATCACAAAGATGTCGCCCCGCTGCACCGTGAAGTTGAGGTCACGCTGCAAGACAAAGGACCCGTAGGCCATGGTCAGATTGCGGATGGTGATGGCTGCCTGTTCCATGATTCACCGCCACAAGACGTTGAAGCAGATGGTGAGGATGGAGTCAGAGATCACGATGAAGACAATGGAGGTCACCACTGCCGAGGTAGTGGCCTCGCCCACTGCCATAGCGCTCCGCCCGCACTCCATGCCCCGCAGACAGCCGGCAAAGCCGATCAGGATGCCAAAGACCGCGCTCTTGGTCATGCCCTGCACAAAGTGGATCAGTTTGATGGACTTGATAGCCTGGTTCATAAACTCTTCTGGTGACAGTCCCAGCATAATCTGACCGATGAAGATACCGCCCAAAATGCCCATCACGTCGGCATAGATGCAGAGAAGCGGCATCATGCAGGCCAGCGCCAAAAGCCTTGGCAAGACCAGAAAGGTGATGGGCGAAATGCCCATGGTGCGCAGGGCGTCTATTTCTTCGTTGGTCTGCATGGTGCCAAGCTGGGCAGCATAGGCCGCGCCAATGCGCCCCGCAATAATGACCCCACTCATCAAGGCGCCCATCTCCATGACCATGCCCAGAGTCACCAGATTGGCAATATAGATCTCCGCGCCAAACATCTGGAGCTGCACTGAACCGACAAAGGACAGGATAATGCCAACCAGAACCGCAATCAGGCTGACAATGGGCAGGGATTCCACCCCGCAGTTCTGCACAAAGTAAAGGAAATCCCGGAAGCGGAAGG
Organism: uncultured Desulfobulbus sp.; assembly: GCA_946539945.1. GTDB lineage: Bacteria > Desulfobacterota > Desulfobulbia > Desulfobulbales > Desulfobulbaceae > Desulfobulbus. The sequence continues at coordinate 4,890 of CAMNHX010000133.1, forward strand.
CTGCTTTGCCGGAAAAGAGCTGGAGCACAGCCAGAACCACTTCACCGGTAAAGGTAGCCATGCTGCGGGTAGCCTGCCAGGCGGACAGGACGCGTTCACCGATGCGCCAGAGCAGGGAGCGATGTGTCGGCTTGCCCTCGCTCTCCGGGCCACGGTGTTCTGCCTGCCGGGAAAGCTGCAAGAGTCGGAGCGCACCAGAGGGTAAACCGCTCTCGTCCACGGCAATACCGCGCTCTTGGGCGCTTGCAACCAGCTGCTGCACAAAGAGCAGCAGACGGGAATCCCAGTCGCCAAGCTCTTCGCCATTCAGGGCAAGGTTCTGTATCCCTGGACCGCAAGCCTGCACAATCTCGTCCACAGCAGGCGCGGCAGTATTCAGCGTCCAGTCACCCCGAAGCTCAAGGCAAACGGAACCCGGACCTGTGGGGACAAGGGTATGGGAGAGCAAGGCTGACGGCATGGCG
>CAMNHX010000134.1 GCA_946539945.1 uncultured Desulfobulbus sp.
CGAAGCACGGTAAAAGTATTTCAGTGCGAAGCACGGTAAAAGTATTTCAGTGCGATAGCACGGTAAAAGTCTAAAAAATGAAACCGGAAACTTTCCCAGGATTGCCATCGCCTGATGCTTTTTCCGACCGTGACGCCAAAACCTGCCCCTGCTGAACCATGACAACCCAAACCCCAAAACAACGCAAGACCTGGCTCTGGAACCTGCTCTTTCTCCTGCTGGGCGGCGCGGTTCTGGGCCTGCTCTGGCTGGCGCCGCCCATTGCCACGCCCTACATGCCCAGAGACGAGCATCATGCGCCCTACTTTGATATGCCCAAAAAAGAGGCGGAAAAACACTGCTTTGAATGCCACGGCCCGGAGATGTCCAATCCCCTGCCCAAAAACCATCCGCCACCCTATCGCTGCCTCTTTTGTCACCGCCGCTGAAATCCTGCGCCTTGAGCCGCTGAAAAAATGGCGGATTTCGCCGGTGCTTGCAACAGCATTTTTCCGGGTGTTCGGAAATGCCCGCATCTGTCCCTCTCAATCCCAATGTCATTAGGGTAAAGCCGCCTTGGAACTGTTCTGAACCATTCGGCTTTCTTCCCACCCCCGGATTCCCACCATGAACGGTAGCACCACTATGCGCCACAACAAACGGATTGAGGCGCTTCGGTATGGTCTGGAGGCAGAACAGGTATTCTTGCGCACCACCTCTTCCCTGTTCCCGAACAAAACACAATGCTGCAAGAGCAGGTTGACGGTATATTGGTATATTGGTTCAACTGCTTCTTCAGCCTTCACTCCTGCGCCTCTGGCGTCCCCCTGCACCACGGAGAAAACCATGCAAAGATCGGATCGATTGGCCCTTGGCTATCTGGCGCTGTATGCGGCGTTTGTCTTTTTCTTCCCCTGGACGCCCGCAGAAGAAGGCGGTCTGCGCTGGGACGGGCTGCATCCGCTGGACGCCTTTTCCGGGATGCGCGGCCTGAAAAACTTTGGCGACAGCGTTGCCGCCTATCCCTATGTCAGCGGCTTTCTCAAGGTCGGGCTTTTGGCCACCTTTGGCGAGATGTTGAAAAACCGTCGCCGCAGTGGGGCCTGGCAGACCCCGGACCTGTTGGCCCGCTTTGTGGTCTGGGGTCTGTATGGGGCGCTCTTTACCCTGGTCTTTGCGCTCTTTGCCAAGGGGGTGGCCGCGCTCATGGGCACACCAGTCTGGCCCTTTGGTCAGCCCCCCGCGCTTGACCACAGCTTTGGCAACACGCTCATCTTCGCCTTTTCCACCTCACTCTGGATGAACCTGATCTTCTGCTACCCCATGATGCTGACGCACGAGTGGTGCAACAGCGTTATCACTGCGCGGCGACTGGTGGGCGGCGCAGAGTTTCTGGAGAGCCTGGACAAGCAGGTCTGGGGCGGCTTTCTCTTGAAAACCATCGTGTTTTTCTGGATTCCCGCGCATACCATCACCTTCTGCCTGCCCCCGGATTTCCGCGTGCTGATGAGCGCGGTTTTGAGTCTGGCCCTGGGCTTTTTGCTCACCCTCAAACCCAAACCGGACGGAACAGCGCAGTGCGCCAAGGCATGACCGGTTCCGCATTGCCCTCCCCCAGAGCGGACAGCCACGCATGACCGGCAAGGCAGGCATCTTGCAGAAAGCTGTCCTTTTTGCCTGCGTACTGGTCGGACTGGGAGTCCTGACCCTGGCTGGCCGGGTTTGCTCCGAAGCTGAAGCTCCGGCAACCGGATCAGAGACCTTCCGGTCCTTTTTCTGGTACGACGGCAAATGGCCGCACGAGCGCTCCGACGTGCCTCCGGATCCTGCGCTGCGCTACGGTCGTCTGGAAAACGGCCTGCGCTACGCGGTCATGCGTCATGCACACCCCAAGGGGCGGGTCTGCCTGCGGCTGGACGTGCAGGCCGGCACGCTCATGGAAGGCCCGGACGAGTCCGGCTTTGCCCATTTTATCGAACACATGGCCTTTAACGGTACACGCCGTTTTCCGGCAGGAGAGCTGATTCCCTTTTTCCAGCGCCAAGGTCTGGTTCTGGGCAAGGATGTCAATGCCCATACCTTGCCAGACAGCACAGTGTACCGCCTCGATCTGGCGGCAACAGACCGAGAAACCCTGAAAACCGGGCTGGACATTCTGCGGGACTTTGGCGACGCTCTCCTCTTTGAGTCCCAGGAGGTTGACCAGGAACGGGAGGTCATTCTGGCAGAAAAGCGCGATCGCGAAAGTGAAGCCACGCAGGCAGCCAAGGTCCGGGCAGAGAGACTCTACGGCAAAACCGCCTTGGGCACAGAACCCATCGGCACGGAGTCCAGTCTGAACGCAGCCAGTGCCAAGCGTCTGCACGCCTTTTATAGCAAATGGTATCGTGCTGATCGCATGGTTGTGGTGGTCGTGGGTGACGCGGAGCCTGGACTGATGGAGCAGATGGTCCGGGAAGCTTTTGCCTCCATGAAGCAGCCCAGTTCCCCGCTCCCCTTTCCTGAACTGCCTGCAGCGAAGCGCGAGAAAAAATCCTGTCTTGTGCAGCAGCGGCCCGTGGATTTTGCGGCGGTCAGCCTGATCTGGCAGCATCCTGCCCGGCATCGGGCTGATCTCAAGGCCAACGATCTGGAGGAAATGGCTGACGCCACGGCTGTGCTTTGTCTGCAAAACCGGCTCAATCACCTGTTGGAGACAGAAGATTCTCCGTGGAGCCGGGCCAGTGTGCAGGGCGGCTGGCGTTCCGGCCTCAGCCCGCAGACGGTGCTGACCGCGATCACGACGCCTGCAGCCTGGAAGGAGGCCCTGTCTGCCTTGCAGGCTGAACAGGCCGCAGCGCTGGCCTTTGGCTTCAGTGCCGAAGAGGTGCAAGCTGCTGTGCAGCAGTTGGACCAGCACCTGCAACACAGGGAAAGTCTGGCTGCCCAGCGCCAGAGCGGGGAGCTTGCCGATGAAATTGTCATGACCCTCAACAGGGATCGGGTTTTTGTGGCCCCTGACTATCCACTGCGCCGCTTTGCCGAACTGCGGGCGGAACTGGAGCCGGACCGGGTACAGCAATCGCTCCGGGACGCCTTTTCCGGGGAAGCGCTGCTCTACCTGTCCGGCAAAGTTGCGGTCACTGAAAAGGAACTGCAAAGCCTGTGGCAAGAGCTTGTTGCCCGTGCGCCACAAAAACGGACAGCAGAGGAGACAGAAACCTTTCCCTATCTGCCCTTGCCTGAAGAGCCGCAGGAACTGCCAGTCCTGCATGAGGATTCCTTGCCCGCGCCTCATGTCCCCGGAGCAAAGGAGGGGCGTCTTTCTGTCTGGAGGGCCACTCTGGCAAACGGCACGCGCCTGCTCTGCGCCCCCACGCCAGACCTGGATTCAGGACAGCTGCGCGTGAGCCTGATTGGGGGGCGAGGCTACGCACTCATGCACGCGGACGAAGTCCGCACTGCCGGACTTGCCACCATGATCGCCAACACCGGCGGCCCCGGCAGACTGACGCCGTCGGACAGGGCGCGTCTCCTGTCGGCGCATGGCCTGGTCCTGGGTGAAGACGTGACAGACTACGGCTCGACGTTTTTTGCCCAGGCTCCTGTCCGGGAACTGGAAAGACTGCTGCAGGCCCTGTGGACGCAATTTCTTGATCCGCTGCCACCGGAAAAGGCAGCCCTACGGTATGCGCTGGTCCAGCGTGCCCTGCTGGAAGGGCGCGGCAAACGCTTTGACAGCGTGGAAGGTGTGGCAGCGGCGCTGTCTGGAGCCTGGTTCAGCGGAGCGCATTTTTTGCCGCTGGACAGCGATCTGGCGCGGAAGATCAGTCTGGAAGAGGTGCAGAAATTCCTTGAGACCCAGCGAGCGCGGGGTATCCGCGACATTGTGGTGAGCGGTGACGTGCAGCCTGAAGCAGTGTTGCGCCTCTGTGCCCGTTACTTTGGCAGTCTCCCCTCCCCGCAGAGTGAACAGCCCGATCCGGAGCAGGTCCGGCAAGAGGTCGTCTTTCCAAAGCAGACGAGCCATTTGGAGCGCGTCCCCCAAGAGACGCAGGACAGGGCAGTGGTCTTTCTGGCCTGGCGGGGCGATGTGCCGCTTGCCGAGCGCCGCGCCCTGCTGACACGGCGTCTGGGCTTGACAGTCCTGCACGCCCGGATGCGCGAGGAACTGCGGGAAAAGTTGGGTCTCTCTTATGCTCCCCTGTGTACGTATCGCCATCTGGAAGCCTACGGCGGCTTTGGCTATGCGCTTTTGGCTGTACCCACTGCAGCAAAACAGGTTGATGCCGCTACCCGGATCATGGAGCAGCTTGCGCGGCAAATAGCCAGGGAAGGCGTGCGCACCGAAGAACTGGAGCGCCAGAAGAAGCCGCTGCTCAACGCCTGGACCAGTCGCCTTCAGGACGGAGAGGCCCTGCACCTTTTTCTTCGGGCAGGTGTCTTTGCTGGAGTGCCCTTGATGCAGTGGGAGGCAGAGGAGGGGGCGATCTTGCAGAGTGTGCAGCCAGAAGAACTTTCCGGGGATCTGGCCAAACTCTTTGCCGCTGAACCTGTCCGGCTGACGGTTTGTAGGGACTGTCCCGAGCCGACTGCGGAGTCTGGCAAGAAAGAGGATGACAAGAAAGCGGAATCCGAAAAGAAAACAGGGGCAGGGAAGAACGAGGAAGCCGAAAAGAAAGAGGAACCGGAAAAGAAAAGTGAAGCAAATCTTACGAGGCTTGATGGCGCGTGCGGAAGGCTCCCTGTTCGCTGCGATTGGAACGGCCTTGAGTCAAGTCACGGCAGCCGATGCCAGCGGCTGGTACGTCTCCTGCGGGTATTTCATCCCAAAAGGGCAAAATCTCTAAAATGAAAACGGAAACGCTCTAACAGCTTGTTTTTTATAGAAAATTAGAACGCTCGCAGCCTATGAGACAGCAGTGAGAAGACGCAATATTGTAATAATTGAGGGATGTAATGATGATAAATCCGTTTAATGACAGAAAACAGTTCATAGTCAATATATTATTGATTATATTTGCAGTGAATGGAATATTTGGTATATTGTGCAATAATGGTATATATAGAAATTTTATGGTATCTATAGGAGTAATACTAATAATATTATATCCTGTTATTTTTTATAGAAATAAAAGTACATGGAATATCACTTTTTTTGATCTTGGCATACTGGTAGCGATTTTTGGATATTTTTTTGAGAATGTTATAGTTATGAATATCGCTCTCGGTTTATTGTTATTATCATACGATGATAAAACGTATTGATTCATTCTGCTGATTTCTCACAGAATAGTGATTCTGGATTTTTTGTAAAACAATTAGAGTGTTTCAGTTTTAACTTTAGAACCATAAAACTAGAAAATTAGGAGATGAATATGAAAAAAGCGAGTG
>CAMNHX010000135.1 GCA_946539945.1 uncultured Desulfobulbus sp.
ACAACATAGTGGACAAGCTTTTGGAGTCCATTGCCCGTGGTCTGTGGCAGGCTGAACCAGAGATGGAAGAGGCGCTCAAAAACGCCTGGCTGGAAAGCGAAGGCGAACTCGAAGAGTGGAGCGAGTGATGCGGCGTCTTGTCTGTGTCTGCCTCATCATCCTGCTTGCCGCTCCGGGCGCTTTTGTCCACGCTGACGAGATCATCCGCTTTACCCGCGAGGACATCAGCCGCATGAAGGTCAACCGCATTGCCGACGTACTGAATCAGGCCCCAGGCGTGAGCGCGGGCGAGTCCTCGGTGAGCATTCACGGATCCACCAAGGTGAAAGTTCTGGTGGACGGTCGGCCCATCAACGATCCCGGTTCCTCATACGGCGCGGTAAACTGGAGCGTGGTGAGTCTGGAGAGCATCGAGCGCATAGAGATTCTGCCCGGACAGGGCGGAGTGCGCTACGGTCAGGACGCAGGCGGCGGGGTCATCCTCATCACCACTGGCGCAGGCAAGAGTTTCAGCGGTCAGGTGAAGCTCTGGGGCGGCAACCATGACTCCTGGTTTGCCGATGCCCAGGCCCAGGCCAAGGCAGGGCTTTGGTCCGTGGAGGGCGGGGCGCAGTTCCGCACCACCCACAGCTACACGGAAAACAACGACTCCACCCGCACCCGAGGCGGTCTTGGTTTGGGCTACGGTACTGACGAGCGCCACCAGTTCACCCTGCGGGCGGATCGCATTCACGAGAACCTCGGCAGTCCGGGTCAGCCTGCCTGGCCCACGCCCCACTCCCGCAAGAGCGGGGACAGCACCCTGCTCTCTGCCCGCCTCGTGTACGAAGACCTGAACCTGGCCACCTTTTACAACGGCAGTGACGAACACCGCCGCGACTTTTCCCGGAAGCTGGACCAGAAACTGGAGGTGGACGAGTTCGGACAGGACATCAACTGGACCCTGCAAACCGGTTCCTGGGGCAATCTGGCCCTGGGCGCAAGTGGACGCCTGAACCAGGGAGAAGGATCCGATTTTGCCCGCAGGCGGGAACAGAACGGGGCGCTCTTTGCTACCCAGACCTTCAAGCGCAAGGACTCGCCCTGGATTGTGACCTTGGGCGCACGCGCCTTTGGTTCTGACACCTTTGACTCCGGTTTGAACCCGGAAATCCGGGTGGAGTACAAAAAGCCTGCCTGGTCCCTGGCCCTGGGCTACAACCGCAGCAACAACCTGCCCACCCTGCGCCAGCGCTACGCCCGCAGCGGATCCACAGTGCCCAACCCTGATCTGGGGATGGAGACTGCGGACAATCTTCTGGCTGCCCTGTCGCTTACTCCGGACAAGCGCTTTTCCCTGCGCTTTTCCCTCTTTGACAACCGCATTGAGGACCGCATCACCTACCAGAGCATCGGGCAAGGTATGGGGCAATATGTGAACTACGGTTCAGTGAGCTATCGGGGCGGCGACTGCGCCTTGAACTGGCAGCCCTTGGACGGTCTGACCATCAAGGCCAATTACACCTATCTGGATGCCAAGAACCGGGAGACCGGTTTCAAACTTCCTGCCAAGGCAAGCCATGTGCTACGCGGGGACCTCTTCTGGCAGGTGACAGACAAACTGCTGGCCGTTTTCTCTGGCAAGCACAGTTCCAAGGTCTATCTGGACGGCGCGAACCGGGAGGAAGTGGCAGGCTATACCCTCTTTGATCTCCGCGCCGAATATGACTTCGGCAATGCAGCGCTCTTTGCGGAAAACAACAACCTGACCAATAAACCCTGGCTCTATGCGGACGGGCTTCTGGGACCGCCCCGAACCTGGCTTGTTGGCCTGCGCTATCGCTGGTGAAGCTCATGGAAGCCCCCATCTATCCCTTTGCAGCCATCATCGGACAGGAGAACCTGCGTCTGGGTCTCCTGCTGGCAGCGGTGAACCCAAGGATTGGCGGTCTGCTCGCCCGTGGGGAAAAGGGCACGGCCAAGTCCACTTTGGCGCGTGGGCTGGCCGCGCTGCTCCCGGAAATCGGGGTGACAGAGGGCTGTCCCTTTTGCTGTGCGCCAGAGGACCAGGGACAGTGCCCGCACTGCGGGTCAACAGAGGATGTAAAAGGCACGGGCGCTCCTGCCGGTGGGCTTACTCCCCCAGTCGCCTGCGGCGACAGCCCTTTCAAAGGGAGGTGGCGCGAAGCGCCGAAGGGAGTCTCCCGTCGCCGCGCTCCCTTGGTCAACCTGCCCCTGAACGCCACTGAAGACCGGCTGGCTGGTGGTCTGGACTTCACCAAGTCGCTGGCTGAAGGGCGTCCGGTTCTTGCGCCGGGCCTGCTTGCCGCTGCCCATCAGGGTTTGCTCTACGTGGATGAGGTCAACCTGCTGGATGACCATCTGGTTGACCTGATTCTGGATGCAGCTGCAAGCGGGGTGAACCGGGTAGAACGTGAGGGCCTGTCCTTCAGCCATCCGGCCCGCTTCACCCTGGTGGGAACCATGAACCCGGAAGAGGGAGAACTGCGGCCCCAACTTCTGGACCGCTTCGGACTCTGTGTGGACGTGAAGGCAAGCGATGACCCGGAAGAACGGGTTCGGCTCATGGAGGCGCGGGAAGCCTTTGACGCCAACCCAGTCACCTTCTTTGCCCGCTATCAGGAAGAAAACGCAGTTCTGGCCGAACAGATCCAGCGTGGTCGCGAACTGCTGCCGCTGGTCAGGATGAACGCGGCAATCACCCGTTTCATTGCGGAACTCTGCCGGGAAAACCACTGCGCCGGACACCGCGCAGAACTGGTGCTGGATCAGGCAGTCCGCGCCCTGGCTGCACTGGAAGGCCGGACCAGCGTCACCTTGGCAGATGTGCAGAGGCTTGCACCCTTTGTCCTGCTGCATCGCCGCAGGGATGCGGAACCGCCTCCTCCTCCGCCACCGCCAGAAGAGCCGGAAGAGCAGCCAGATCAGGACGAGGACAGGCAGGATGAGGCGCAAGAGCAGGAAGAGCGGCAAGAACCGGAAAATCCCGGTCAGGAGCCTGAAAAAGCGTCCGGGAAAGGGCAGGACGCAGGAGAGCAAAACACCCCTGCGCCTACGGAATCCGGGGAGAAGGACGGGGACCAGTCCCCTGCCTCTTCCAGCGCCCCGGAGGATCAGGTCTTTGCCATTGGCCAGGTCTTTGCCGTGAAGCCCATTCAGACACCCAAGGATCGCATCCTGCGCCGGGGTTCCGGGCGTCGGTCCCGGACCCGCATTGCCCAGAAGAAGGGGCGCTATGTCAAGAGCAGCCTCCGCTTTAACGAGGACCTGGCCCTGGACGCCACCCTGCGGGCTGCCGCGCCTCATCAGCTTGCCCGCAGGCAGACAGGCGGCACGGACAGCGCTCACCTGGCCCTGCTCCTCAACAAAGAGGACCTGCGCGGCAAGATTCGGGAAAAGCGCATCGGCAATCTCCTGCTCTTTGTGGTGGATGCCAGTGGGTCCATGGCCGCACGCGGTCGCATGGCTGCCACCAAGGGCGCGATCATGTCGCTCTTGCTGGACGCCTACAAGAAGCGCGATCAGGTGGCGCTCATCAGTTTCCGCAGGAAGGAGGCAGCGCTCAACCTGCCGCCCACCATCTCGGTTGATCTGGCAGGAAAACTCTTGGCCGAGATGCCGGTAGGCGGTCGCACCCCGCTGTCTGCGGCCCTGGCCCGCTGTCATCAGGAACTGCGCAACTACACGGTGAAAAATCCGGGCGCTCGGCCCATTGTCATCCTCTTGAGCGATGGCCGGTCCAACGTGAACCTGGCAGGAGAGGTCAGCCAGAGTGCAAAGCCTCTGGACGAGGCCCTGCTACTCGCCCGGACCCTGGTCCAGACCTGTCCCACAGCCTGCTTCATCGTGGTGGACACCGAGGAGGCGGGACTCATCAGCTTTGGCCTGGCCCGTAAACTCGCTGCCGCGCTGGAGGCTCGCTACTTCAGGATAGACGAACTGGAAGCAGAAACCCTGGTCAAGCTGGTCAAGGAGCAAACGACATGAAACAAGGAAGCCTCTATCCCTTTGCTGCCCTGGTGGGTCAGGAGTCCATGCGCCTGGCCCTGATCCTCAACGTTATCAATCCGGGCCTGTCTGGCGTACTCATCCGGGGAGAAAAGGGCACGGCCAAGTCCACGGCTGTCCGCGCTCTGGCCGGAATCCTGCCGGAACTGGCCGTGTTTGCGGGTGATCCCTTTCAGCTTGACCCGGAAAGCGAGGTGGAAACCTGGCGGGAACTGCGGCGGGCCGCTGGTCTGCCGGACGAAGCCCTGCCCCCTGTCCAGCTTCGCAAGGTGCGGGTAGTGGAATTGCCTGTGGGCGCCACCGAAGACCGGGTCGTGGGGACCCTGGATCTGGAACGCGCCCTCAAGGCTGGTGAAAAGCGGCTGGAACCGGGCCTGCTTGCCCAAGCCCATCGCGGCATCCTCTATGTGGATGAGGTCAACCTGCTGGACGATCACGTGGTTGACGTGCTTTTGGATTCAGCGGCAATGGGTGTGAACAGCATTGAGCGCGAGGGTGTGTCCTTCAGCCATCCGGCCCGCTTCACCCTGGTGGGAACCATGAACCCGGAAGAGGGCGAACTGCGGCCTCAACTGCTGGATCGTTTTGGACTCTGTGTCACCATTGGCGGTCTGGACAGCGTGGAGGACCGGGTGAGCATCATGGAGCGCCGCGCCGCCTTTGACGCAGACCCTGAAGCCTTTGCCGCACAGTGGCGCGAGGAGTCGGAAAAGATCGCGGCAGACATTGTGCGGGCGCGGGAACTCTACCCCCAGACCCAGGCTTCCCGGGACCTGCTCTTCAGGATCGCGGAAACCTGCCTGAATCTGGGGGTGGACGGCCATCGGGGCGATATTGTCATGCTGAAGTGCGCCCGGACCCTGGCTGCCCTTGAGGGCCGGATCGAGGTCTTGACCAGGGATGTGGACCGGGCCGCTGATCTGGTTCTGCCGCACCGTCTCCGACGGCAGCCGCTCATGGAGATCGCGCAAAACGTGCAGGCTGTGCGGGAGCGTACAGCTGCTTCAGGGGACAAATCCGGTGCGGCGGTCAGGCATGGAAGAACGAATTGACCCGGAAATCCGAAACAGGAGAAAAGCCATGCTGCTTGCCACCTTTTACCAGGGCCTTGAACTGCACCGGGAAGACAAGATGCTCTATGCCCGTTTCCTCAAGCCCCACACGGTGCTGTCAACCTGCCGTGTTGCAGGCGGTCTGCGGGAAGACCTGGGCTATCTCTACAATCATCAGAGTTGCGAGGCAGCGGGCAATCACTGCGGCCATGCAGCCCTGGCCATGCGCGATCCCCTGGCCTATCGCGAGAGCATTGCCAGCCGCTGCACGCTGCCAGC
>CAMNHX010000136.1 GCA_946539945.1 uncultured Desulfobulbus sp.
TTCTTCACCGCTTCGCGCTTTCCAGCGAAACGGGAAAATCGCACAAAGACAAAACGGAACTGCTCTAAAGTTTATCATATATTGATTAAAATATATGCCTTGTTCATCCTGCCATCTCGAAGGTCTCGCTAACCCGTGCCAGTTCATCCCGGATGGCAATGTGCTGCGGGCAGACTTCTTCGCATTCGCCGCAACCGATGCACTCATTGGCCCTGGCCTTGCCGTGCATACCCACCAGCCAGTTTTCCTGGTGCAGGGCTGAAGCCTTGTCCTTGTAGAGCGTCAAATAGTTCATCGCGGTCAGTGAACCAGAAATGCCGATGTTGTTGGGGCAGACCTTGGCGCAGTAGTTGCACGTGGTGCAGGGAATGACTGGGTATTGTTCAATGATTTCCCGCGCCGCCTTGAGCGTGTTTTCTTGAGCGTCTGTGAGTCTGGTAAAGTTGCTCATGCAGGCAAGGTTGTCTTGCATCTGGTCCATATTGCTCATGCCGGAAAGAACTGTGATGATGCCTTCCAGGTTTGCGGCAAAACGGAGTGCCCACGAAGCCACGGACGACTGTGGTTCCGCCTTTTTCAGAATTTCCACCACAGCTTCCGGGGGTGTGGCCAGCATTCCTCCTTTGACCGGCTCCATGATGATGACCGGCTTGCCGTGGGACCGGGCCACTTCGTAGCAGCCTCGAGACTGGATGGCGGGATTTTCCCAGTCCGCATAGTTGATCTGCAACTGGACAAACTCCATTTCTGGATGCGCCTTCAGGATAGAGTCCAGTTCTTCAGGTGTGGAGTGGAAGGAAAAGCCCACGTGTTTGATCAATCCCTGACTTTTCTTGTCCTGAACCCAGCGCCACAGGTCATAGTCGTCAAAGTACTGGGTGCGGTTCTCGCCCAGGTTGTGCAGCAGGTAGAAGTCAAAGTATCCAGCTCCAGTTTGCCGCAGGGAAGTTTCAAACTGGGCATGGGCGTCTTCTTTGCTTTTGCACTCTATCCAAGCGGCGTTCTTGGTGGCCAGTTGAAAGCGCTCGCGTGGATAGCGCTCTACCAGTGCCTGACGGATGGACTCTTCACTGCCAGTGTAGGCCCAAGCTGTATCAAAGTAGGTAAAGCCCGCGTTCATAAAGGCGTCAACCATGCTTTTAACCTGTTCCACATCAATGCTGTTGTCCTTTTGCGGCAGACGCATCAGACCAAAGCCCAGTTTTTTGATGTCTTTACCCAAATAACTCATGGCATCCTCCTCTGAATTTCAGGAAAGTCGCATATAAAAAAGTGGAAAGGTGAACAAGAGTGCATGGCATACTGGCAATGCTGCATTTCAAAACTGCGCTTTCAGCGCATGATTTTTTCCGGCTCTCGGGTCCAGCTTCCAGACTGGCCCCTTATTATGGCAGTCGTCAGGGCAACTAACGTACAGGTCAATATCCATCTCTGTTTCTGTAGCGCAACAGAAGCGCATCACCTCTTGAGACGGAGCCAATGAAGGAGACGATTCATCAAAGCGAATATAGGCCACGACCTCCAGAACATAAAAAACATCTTCCTGTTTCTTCATCTTCTGTAGGATGGGAATTTTTTCCATGAGTGGCTGAATTGTCCGCATCATCTGCACGGCCACGTCTCCATCGTATTCGTCACAACGTCCGAACCGCCAAGAGGAAAAACCGTATGTTGTACCGTTCTCTCTCCTGTCTCCTTTTTGCCATGTTTCATCAGGAGCCAAGTTCAGCAGGGATGTAATCTGTTCTGGGTCAAAGTCACCGGTGATGCGGAAATAAGTGTAACAGTGCGCTTTGGAAAAGTGATAGAGCAGGCGTTCTATGGCCATTGTTATGCCCCTGCTGTTTTATGTATCATAGCGATGTAACGAAATATCCTCAATCTGCTTCGTCAAGGTCTTGTCAAACTTTCAGGACATCACTTGCCTACCTCTTCAGTGCCATCAAAAATCTTCCCTCACCCCAAGGCCCGCATCCGCGCCATGGACTCCCTGGTCTTTGCCAGTCGCGCTTCCAGATCCGCCGCCTTTTCCCGCTCCTTGGACACCACAGCCTCCGGGGCCTTGCCGGTGAACTGGGGATTGTTCAGCTTACCCTGCACGCGCTCAAGCTCTTTCAACAGCTTGCCCTCTTCCCGGGTCAGTTTCTCCAGTTCGCCGACAGCGTCAATAAGCCCGGAGAGAGGAACCACCAGTTCCACGTCCTGAACCAGGGCATGACCCGCATCGTTGGGCACTGTGCCGCTTGCGGCAATGTTCAGGTCTTCTGCCTTGACCAGATTCATGATCTCCGCCCGGTAGCGCTCCAGAAGCGCCCGCTTTTCCCCATTTGGGCAGAGAATCTCTGCCTTGATCTGCGCACCCGGATGCAGGTCAGCAGTGGTGCGGATGGTGCGCAACCCGGAAATCACCTCCATGAGCAGCGTCATTTCACGGTCTGCGGCCTCGTCATCCCAGGCAGGCGCGGCTTCTGGGAAGGGAGTCAGCATCAGATAACCACGCTCACCCGGCAACTTGCTCCAGATTTCCTCGGTCACAAAGGGAATAATGGGGTGCAGCAGCTTCAGTGTGGACTCGAACACGGCAAAGAGTGTTGCCCGGGCCTCGTGGGCTACACCTGCGTCCTGACTGAACAGGTCTTTCTTGATCCACTCCAGATACCAATCGCAGAAGTAGTGCCAGACAAACTGGTAACAGCTTGAGGCTGCCTCGTTGAAGTTGTACCCGTCCAGCGCCTTTCTGGTCTCGCGCACTGTGGCGTTCAGCCGGTGCAGCATCCAGCGGTGGACCAGCTTTCCGGGCTTCTCGCCGCTTGCCAGAGGCTTGATCCCTGCCTCCTTGCTCAAGTGCATCTCCACAAAGCGGGCCGCGTTCCACAGTTTGTTCAGGAAACGACCGTAGCCCTCAATGCGGTCCGTGTCCAGACGGATTTCCCGACCCTGGGCTGCAAAGGCGGCCAGCGTAAAACGCAGGGCATCCGCGCCGTACTGGGCGATCATGTCCAGGGGATCAATCACGTTGCCAGTGGACTTGGACATCTTCTTGCCGTGCTTGTCCCGCACCAGTGCATGCAGATACACGTCGCGGAAGGGTACATCTCCCATGAAGTGCAGACCCATCATCATCATGCGGGCCACCCAGAAGAAGAGGATGTCAAAACCCGTGACCAGAACCGAGGTGGGATAGAACATGGCGAGTTCCTTGGTCTGTTCCGGCCAGCCCAGGGTGGAGAAGGGCCAGAGCGCGGAACTGAACCAGGTGTCCAGCACGTCCTCTTCTTGGGTGATGTTTTTGCTGCCGCAATGAGTGCAGGCTGTGGGGTCCGCCATCTCCACTGTGATGCCCCCGCAGTCTGCGCAGATCCAGGCTGGAATGCGGTGGCCCCACCAGATCTGTCTGGAGATGCACCAGTCGCGGATATTGTCCATCCAGCTGTAAAAGGTGCGATACCAGGTGTCCGGGTAGATTTTGATGCGCCCGGATTTGACCGCTTCCACGGCCTTGTCAGCCAAGGGCCGCACAGACACAAACCACTGCTCGGACACGTAAGGCTCAATCACTGTTTTACAGCGGTAGCAGCAACCCACAGCGTGCCTGTACGACTCCTCCTTTACCAGAAAACCTTGGGCCTTCAAATCTTCCACAATGCGCTTGCGGCATTCAAAGCGGTCAAGACCCTGATACGCGCCAGCGTTCTCGTTCATCACGCCCTGATCGTCAAAGATCTGGACCTGATCCAGCTTGTGGCGCAGACCCAGTTCATAGTCGTTGCGATCATGGGCTGGCGTGACCTTCAAGGCGCCAGTACCAAAGTCCCGTTCCACATAGGTGTCCCGGATAAGCGGAATGGTCCTGCCAGTCAACGGCAGGAGAAAGGCAGTGTCTGCGGGCAGATGGCTGTAGCGTTCATCTTCCGGGTGGACGGCCACCGCAGTGTCGCCCAGCATGGTTTCAGGCCGGGTTGTGGCAATAATCACCTCACCTGAACCGTCTGCCAAAGGATAGCGCAGATGGTAGAGTGCGCCGTCCTGGTCATCGTGGTCCACCTCGTCGTCAGCCAGCGCGGTATGGCAACGGGGACACCAGTTGACAATATAGGAACCCTTGTAGATCAGCCCCTCCTTGTACAGGCACACAAAGACCTCCCGAACTGCCCGGGACAGGCCCTCGTCCATGGTGAAGCGCTCGCGGTTCCAGTCACAGGAAAAACCCATGCGCTTGAGTTGGCGGATGATGGTTCCGCCCTTCTCTTCCCGCCATTGCCAGACCCGATCAAGAAAGGCTTTGCGCCCGAGTTGGTGGCGGTCTGTGCCCTCTTTGGCAAGCTGGCGTTCCACCACGTTCTGGGTGGAAATGCCCGCATGGTCTGTGCCGGGCATCCACAGGGTATTGTGGCCCAGCATCCGGTGGTAGCGGATGAGAATATCCTGCAGTGTGTCGTCCAGGGCGTGGCCGATGTGCAAGACGCCGGTCACGTTGGGCGGCGGAATGACAATGGTGTAAGCCGGACGGCCCTCGTCCATGCGGGCGGCAAAGCAGTTGTCCTCATGCCAGCGTGCAAGCCAGCGTTCTTCCAGTTCCTTGAATTCGTAGGTCTTGCCGAGCGAGGCGGCGGGGGTATCCTGTGTCATGGTCAAATGATGGATTGGGGTTGGTATGGGGCTTTTCAGGTTATGGATGGGGCGGGGTTTTCAGTTCGTTTCCAGCCAGTTGATCAGCCGCAAACCATCAACCCACGCAAATTCGCGTATGTTGTTTTTGACCAGAATCAAGCCTTCGCTCCGGGCGTGGGTGGCGATATGCAGGTCGTTCCCACCAATGGGTAGCCTTTCCTCTCCAGTCTGGCGCGGATTTCGCCGTAATGGGCCGCCGCCTTGCTACCGTAGGGCTGCACGTCCAGCCGGGCGCTGAAATCCTCCACTGCCTCCAGGTTCTGTTCCGGTCATTCGCTTTTTTCCACGCCGTGCAGCAATTCCGCCAAGGTGAGGACGCTGATGCATATTCGACCGCTGTTGCTGTTGAACAGGTTCAGCAGTTCAAGGGGCCGGTGTTTGATCACTTGACCTCCTCCCCCGCCTGAAGGCGGGGGAGGAGGTCAACCGGTTCATCCCCGCTGGCGTGGGGAAAACAAAGGCGCAATAAATCTACCACGCCGGCGAGCATGGTCAATCGGTTTCATCTACGCCGACCAGGATCGGGTGCAGCCAGCGCACGCGATAGTCCTGTCTGCCCTGACCTGTCCGGTAGGTATGCCAATGCGCCCGGCGCAAGTGGGGGCGCGGCGCGTTCCAGGGCGCTTGCCGGTCTGCCTGCGCCGCCCGCAGCCGCTCTCCAA
>CAMNHX010000137.1 GCA_946539945.1 uncultured Desulfobulbus sp.
CAGGGCGCAAACTGGGGGAAAGTACTTTCTCAAGGTACACTTCAAATATCTCCTTGTTTAGAGCATTTCCGTTTTGTCTTTTTACGACTCTCCCGCTTCGCTGGAAAGCCTGAAGCGCGAAGCGCCGATTTTGCAGTGCAAAGTACGGTAAAAGTCACTCTCTTGAAGAATGCCGGGAAGACGGCAGGAGATGCTTCACTCCGCTTCGTTCAGTTCGGCATGACAAACTCTTGCCCGCTTCGCTCAACATGACATACAAAGTGAAAACGGAAACGCTCTAAAATGAAAAATGCTTCAGGAATGCCCGGGCATTCCTGAAGCACGGTAAAACATCCCTGCCTGCAAGCGCAGGGGAAGCAGCCAATTACATCAGCGCCTTGAAGAAGTCGTTGCCCTTGTCATCCACCAGAATGAAGGCCGGGAAGTCCACAACCTCAATCTGCCAGACAGCTTCCATACCCAGTTCAGGATAGTCCAGACATTCCACCTTCTTGATGTTTTCTTCCGCCAAAAGTGCTGCCGGGCCACCGATGGAACCCAGATAGAAGCCGCCGTGCTTCTTGCAGGCGTCTGTCACCTGCTGGGAACGGTTGCCCTTGGCGATCATCACCATTGCCCCGCCCTGGCTTTGCAGCAGATCCACGTAGGAATCCATGCGACCTGCAGTGGTCGGGCCAAAGGAGCCAGAGGGTTTGCTGTCGGGCTTCTTGGCCGGGCCAGCGTAATAGACCGGATGATGCTTCAGGTATTCGGGCAGGGGCTTGCCCGCGTCCAGCAGTTCCTTCCACTTGGCATGGGCAATGTCGCGCCCCACGATGATGGTCCCGGTGAGCGACAGGGCTGTGGATACCGGGTGCTTGGTCAATTCAGCCCGGATCTTGTCCATAGGTTGGTTCAGGTCAATCTTGACCACCTTGGGATTCTTCTGGCTGCGCAGATTCTCCGGGATGAGGCGGCCCGGATTGCTGTCCATCTGCTCAATGAAGAGACCCTCTTTGGTGATCTTGGCCTTGATATTGCGGTCTGCCGAGCAGGAAACGCCCATACCCACCGGGCAGGAGGCACCGTGCCGCGACATACGAATAACGCGGATGTCGTGCGCAAAGGCCACCCCGCCAAACTGCGCACCCAGACCCAGCTTGCGGGCTTCCTCCTGCAACTCTTTCTCCAGTTCCAGATCGCGGAAGGAGCGCCCCTGTTCGTTGCCGCTGGTGGGCAGACTGTCCAGATATTTGGCGCTGGCGAGTTTGACGGTTTTCAGGTTGGTTTCCGCGCTGGTCCCACCAATAACAAAGGCAATGTGGTAGGGCGGGCAGGCGGCAGTCCCCAGGGTCTTCATCTTCTCCACCAGGAATTTCTTCAGGGTGGCCGGATTCAGAAGGGCCTTGGTTTCCTGATACAGATAGGTCTTGTTGGCGCTGCCACCTCCCTTGGCCAGGAAGAGGAATTTGTACTCGTTGCCCGGCGTGGCATAGATGTCAATTTGAGCGGGCAGGTTACACTTGGTGTTG
The DNA here is from genome assembly GCA_946539945.1 of uncultured Desulfobulbus sp. Classification (GTDB taxonomy): domain Bacteria; phylum Desulfobacterota; class Desulfobulbia; order Desulfobulbales; family Desulfobulbaceae; genus Desulfobulbus. The sequence continues at coordinate 1,512 of CAMNHX010000137.1, forward strand.
ACCTCCTCGTACATGGAGAGGGGCGCGTTCTGGGAGTAGCGCAGGTTCTCTTCCGTGTAGGTGACGTACACGCCCTCAGAGATTTTCTCCGCGTCGTCGCAACCGGTCCAGACCTTCTGGCCCTTTTTGGCGACCACGCAGGCTGTGCCCGTGTCCTGGCAGATGGGCAGGATGAAGTCCTTGGACACCTCCGCATTCCTGAGCATACAAAAGGCAACCAGCTTGTCGTTTTCCGAAGCCTCGGGGTCAGTAAAAATTTTCGCCACCTGCTCGTTGTGCGCGGACCGCAGCAGGAAGGAGACTTCCCGCATAGCCGCGTTGGCCAGAACCTTGAGGGCCTCTGGGGCAACCTTGAGGACTTCTTCACCGGCAAACTGCTCCACGCTCACATACTTCTCGGAACCCTCAAGACGACGGTACTGGGTGCTGTCCGGGCCGAGGGGAAAGGGATCCTGATAGACAAAGTTGCTCATGGGATTGCGCTCCTTGGTTGAGGGAACAGGACGGGCGAAGGCCCGCATGGGGTGTGCTGCGCCAAATGCGCAAGGGTTTTTTACTCCCTCAACGCGGGAAACACAAGCACGGACTCTGGAGAAGTTTGACCGGTTTACGCTTTCCTTCCCCGCCCTGCAGGACGGGGAGGAAAAGCGCAAACCCACTTGCCCTGGTCCCTGCCTTTGCCTACAGGGAGAGGAAAGCTCTGCACGGAGAGATGAAGGCAAGACACGCTTTCATCCCCTTCCCCTGTGCTGCAGGAAAAGCGCAAGCAAAAACCTGCCGCGTGCGCTCCCTCCCTATTCGCTGATAGGCGTGATGCGGTAGGAGTGAACAGACTCAATACATTCCAGCTTCTTGGAAAGCTGGGTCGAGCCGGTGCGCTGGGTACTGCGCAGAACCATATTGAAGCGGCGCTCATTGCCCTTTTCATCCATGCGGTAGGTGGTATGGGCAATGCGGAAGCCACAGCTTTTCAGGAGTTCCCTCAGCATCTGTTCAGTAAAAATCCCGTCACGCGCCCCGCGCACGTCAAAGCTGTAGTAGGCTTCAGAGGGCAAGAGGTTTTCCATCCAGCGCAGCATGGACAAAACCACAATGGCCAGCCCTACAGCCACAAAGAGCGGAAAGTAAAAGCCAATCCCCGCCAGAATGCCAATGGCTGCTGTGATCCAGATGGAGGCAGCCGTGGTCAGGCCGCGCACGGTCAGCCCCTCTTTCATAATGACGCCTGCACCCAGAAAGCCGATGCCAGTCATAATGCCCTGGGCCATACGGGTCGGGTCCAGGCGGATGCGGTCCGCGCCCTGATCCGGCATCCACTGCACCTGAAACACTGTAACCAGCATCAACAGGCAGGAGGTGATGCAGACCAGGGCGTGCGTGCGGAAGCCGGCAGGGCGTCCCCTGTAGGTGCGCTCAAAGCCGATGGCAATGCCTGCACCCAATGCGACCAGCAGGCGCATCAGCATATCAAAGTTGTTGGCGTTGAAGGTGAGTTCGTGCAAAAAGCCAAAGTATTCCATTGGCAGACAGCATCAGGTTGCAAGGCGTCCTGTGCGACAGAACGCGAAAACAGAAAGACCGCTGTCCGCAGCTGGAACAGCGGCCAGAATTGGCAAGAAAGGTGTACCCAGAGGACTCTGCACCTACTTGTCGCTAGAGGCGTTGACCATGAGCACAAAGAAGTTTTCTTCCTTGAAGAAAACCTGCTGCAGGTCATAGTGCTTGTCCGGGGTCAGTTCCACAAAGACGCGCACCTTGCCACCCTCGCCCTTGTCCAGCCGGACAGCCTGGACCAGCTTGCCCCTGATGCGGAGCGGACCTTCCAGAGAGGGGGCCACCTCAAGGTTGCTGAACTCGCAGATGACCTGGGGCTTGCCTTCCTCCACACTGCGCAGCGTCGGCGGATAAAAGCCGTTCAACTTGAACTGCACCAGCTCGCCCCGGGGAGAATCCGGATCAAACTGGATGGCTGACAGGTAGGGCGTGTCGGTTTTGGCAGGTGCCGGGAGCTGGCGGGCAGGTTTCCCGGATAATGAGGCTGTTGCCAGCCCGGTTTCCGTTGAAGACGCTGCAGTGGCGGCCACACCCGCCGTTACTGCTGCTGCCGCAGCGGTCGTGGCTGCTCCACGCGCACGCGCAGTGGCCGCCGTGGGCGTTGTCGTCTCTGTCGCGCCAGGATCAGCCGTGCGGCTCTCGGCTGTCCTGTTCCGGCCTGTGCGCCGCCGCTCCCGCGCTGGTTCCGGCGTTTCCGCCATGTCCTCCCTGTCTGACTCCACGCGAGACGCCTCCTTTTTCCGGGTCTTTTTGGGTTGCGGCTGGGGTTGAGGTCTGGACTTGGCTGGCGCTTCCTGCGCAAGCGCCCTCGCCCTGCCGTTCAGGTTGATGATCAACTGGTTGCCCTGAATATCGTAGTTGACCTTCAAATCCTTCAGGGAAGACACATCCAGAACCACCCGCGTTTTCCGATCGCCATCCCGGTGCATTCCCACGCGCACTGCCTTGACCAGGGCAGACCGGGGAGCAATACCCCTAGTGCTGGAGGTGGAGGCTGGAAAGTCAAAGACAATGCGGGGCTGATTACCCTCCAGGGTGAAGACCTTGGGCTGAACAGCAGAGTCAAAGCTGACGATCACCTGCTCATTTCCTGATCCGCCGCTTCGATGCTGCACCCTTTGCAGATGCGCAGCCTGGGCGGAAGCAGCGGCAAAAATCAGGAAAAAGGGAAGTAGGAGTTTGGCAAACATGGTAAGAAGGGAAACTTTCATAACGCGCTGTGAATATGCGGGATATTGATAAACCTGCGGGATTCCGGGTTGAAATTCCGGCAAAACATCCTGCAAGAGATACGCAGTTGCCGCGCCGGACGCAAGTCTTTTTCGTGAAAAGAGCGGACTGCCCCCCATTTTCCGGGACAGTTCCCAGACGCTTTCCCTGCCTTATACCATGAACCCACAATCCTCTGCTGTCAACACGCCTGCCCGGATGCCTGAAGCCCTGTCTGCCCGCCTGCCTCTGGTGCGCAAGCCCGGTCAGTACGTGGGCCTGGAACACCACGCCGCACCCGGCACTTTCCGGGCTGAAGACCTCAAGTTCTGCCTGATCTTCCCGGACCTCTACGAGATCGGGATGTCGCATCAGGGCCTGCAGATTCTCTACCAGATCCTGAACAGGCTGGAGGGCGTGGTTGCGCACCGCGCCTATGCGCCAGACACAGACATGGAAGCGCTCCTGCGGGACCAGGAACTGCCCCTCTGCTCTCTGGAGGCAGGCCAGCCCCTGGGCAAGTACGATGTTCTGGGCATCACCCTGCCCTATGAACTCTGTTACACCAATATCCTGACCGTGCTGGCTCTGTCTGGTCTGCCCTTCCGGGCCAAGGAGAGAAACGAGGCGCACCCACTTGTTCTGGGCGGCGGGTCCTGCGCCTTCAACCCGGAGCCAGTGGCTGATTTTTTTGACGCCATTCTTCTGGGCGATGCAGAAGAGGCTGTCACGCGGATTGCCGGGATCCTGCAGACAGCCAAGGCAGCAGGAAGCGACCGCCAAACCGTGCTGGAGCGTTTGACAGCAGTGCCAGGTCTCTACGTGCCAGCCTTCTTTGTGCCGCAGTACAGGGAGGGACGCTTTTTCGGCATGAAGCCTCTGCGGCCCGGACAGGACCGGGTCAGACGGGCCATTCTGCCAAAACTGGACGACGGAACCCGGCTGCACCGTCCTCTGGTTCCAGTGGTCTCGCCAGTGCATGACCGGCTGGCCCTGGAGATTGCACGAGGCTGCACAAGAGGCTGTCGCTTCTGTCAGGCTGGTGTTATTTACCGG
>CAMNHX010000138.1 GCA_946539945.1 uncultured Desulfobulbus sp.
GCAAGCTGTTACCGAAAGAAAATCCAGTCCACAGCCAGCACTACCAAACCCGCCAGTATTCCAGCGAGTACATCCAGCAGGAATCTTGCCATAGGTGCCACCTCCTTTAGTCCCCTTGCCCCGTCAGAGACAAGGCAAGGTTGGGCTAGAGAGATTGCCCCGCCGACATTCTAGCCCCTTGGCAAGTTCCGGGCAACCGAAAACCCCCTGCCGGATTACCGACAGGGGGTTTGTCTAGTGGCAAAATCTGTGGCAAATTTACCGGACTTCCTTCACCCAATAGAGTACAAACAGACCCCCAAATATCCCGAAAATGCACGAAACAACACCCATACAGTGCCCTCTCACGCCGGTAACACGGGTTCGAATCCCATTGGGGTCACCAAAGAAATTCAGGCACTTGCGGAGCTTCCGTAAGTGCCTTTTCTGTTACGCGTGGGGATTTTGTGGGGAATTGACCACGCCAGATAACGCATCGAGGACAGTCCGGTTCTTCGTCAACTGGTGAATGTAGCGTTGGGTGGTCGTCAAATGCTCATGCCGCAGATGCCTTTGAATATCCACCAAGGGCACGCCCCGCCCTGCAAGTATTGTGGCGCACAAATGGCGCAACCCGTGCAGACCGAAACGAGGCACACCGGCACGATCACATAAGCGACGCAGCCATTGCAGCCGGTACAGATACGGCCCACCCGTTTCCGGGTCTCTGAAAACGAACTCCTCAAGGCCAGCAGGAACTTCCTTGCCTTGAGTTTCCTTGCCCTGTTCCTTCAGCGCAGCCAGAGCCTCATTCGTCAAGAAAACCCAATCAGCCTTGACCGTGCCCTGCAGATTCTTCCGGCAGAAGAGGCGGATTCTCCCCTGGTCAAAATCCACATCTTGCCACCGCAGCGCGAACAACTCCGACCGACGAGCGCCAGTATACAGGAAAAGCAAGAGCATTCGCCTGTCCTGTTCAGTTGTCGCAGCATTGTAAACCGCCCAGAACTCCTGCAAAGAGGGAACCCGGCGGGGAAAACGCTGTTCCGACTGCTTCGGCACAAAGGCAAAGGGATTTTGTGGAGGCAAACCCAAGAACTTTACCCCCCATGTCCAAGCGGCCAAAAGGTTCTTCCTGTCCTTGTTTGCCGCGTTCCCGGAACGCTTCGACGCCTGCTCTTGGAAATGCAGCAAAAGGCTGCGGCGGTCCAGTGTATCAACGCCTGCATCAGCAGCAAAGCCTGATGAAAAAAAGACAGAAAAGGCGATACGCTTTTCAGCATACGTTTTAGAAACATGTTTCTTCTTGCTGAAATCCAGATAGGCATTGCACCATTCAAGCAAGGACACTGTGTTTGTCTGCTGTCTCTGCAAAATCAGCTTGCGCGTCTGTAACTCCCAAGCCAAAGCCTCTCGTTTGGTCTTGCAGCGATGCCGCTTGCGAAACCCTTTCCGCTCCACTTCTGCCATCCATCCAGATTTGATTTTGTAAGGCATTGATTAAACTCTTTTCAAAGAAGACATACTTTCTCCCCAGCCGGAAACCACCGAGCGCCATATAGTGCTTGCGTACCAAGCGAACCCCGACACCCAGGATTGCGGCAACCTGTCTATCCGACAGGCAAGACCCCAGCCTCGACAACACGTGTTCCCGTTTCATCATCCCACCATCAAGCACAGACAGCGTGCAGAACATCGGAGTCAAACAGGGCTTCGTTCCGCTTACGCTGCATTCGTTTCACAAACTCATCCTTTCTGTCCTCTTGGAACTCCAGAAATTCAGATGAAATCAGTTCCCTGGCTGTGGAGTTTATACTGTCAAAGTCGAACACATCGTCAGTATAGGCAGCAACTACAGACATCAGGCAGCCGACAGTCTGCTTCACCAGAGAATCTATATCCTTACGTAGAACAACATTGACACGAGTCACCTGCAAAACATCAACCCACTGCAGGGAGGAAACCATAGCCCAAAAGCTGGAAATATCTTGATGACACTGGTTTTTATTACTCCTGTCAACAGGAGAATCCATAAATCTGGCCCACCGTGCAGTAAAATACCGCCACAGCGAACCCAAAGCAGACAAAACCTGTTCCGGAGTAGAAACACCATTTGGTAAATCATCATTGCGAAACTGCTTTATCTTCTCGCTACGAATCTGATACTCAACCCGGCAGACAGGCTGCTCATCATACTTTCTCATACCCCATAACTGGCAAAAAACCTGTTGTTTGTGTTCTTGTCCAGGGCGTGAAAGCTCACGACCCTTATCATAGCAACGGAGTACCAAATCACCCTTGCCCAGAGTACAGCCGGAAAAACGAAGTTGAGGAAAATGATTTGAAAACTCACGTGCGCGAGTCACCCATCGGGTAACGTCCCACAACCGCAAAGTCTTAATATCCAAACCTATAAAATCAGCAGCAAGGTGAATTTCAGAGACCTGCTCGCGGGCAACATACGCACCGGCAACGGTCTGCAAAAACACCTCAATGTCGCGCAATGTCTCGCGCAGCTTGGTCTGACTGGTCAATGAACCAATCTCGAGCCGGATGGACGGAACGGTGTCTTCCGAATCCCGATCAGACAGCAGCAGAGTCACGTCACCGCAGCGGAGACGATACTTGAAAAACCTTGTGCCTGTCCGGTACAGATTCCAGTCAAAGCCGCAATCAAGGAAGAGAGGCACGCAAGTTTCCATCTCCGTAGCCTGCAGCAAGACCTTCTTCATTTCCAGCAAATCAAGAAAGGACGAGTCAAGCCAGTCGACCCAGTACGAAACCTTGAAGAAGTCCACACCACAGTACACACGGACATCCGGGAAATCGGGGAAGGAGAGCAGAGGAAGTTCAGGGGATACTACTTGGGGGGCCAATGTTATTCCGGTATTGGCCCCTGGGGAAACCACCCGCTCGGCTCCGGCTGCCGACTGCCCCCGCTTGCGCGGGGAACAGTCGGCAGCCGGAGCCGAGCTGCATCCCGGTATCTGCACGAAGGTATCTGCCAGCCTCGTAGCATCCATGACCTTCCTCATCTCTCCACCCCCTCTTTTTCCTCCTCATCCATCCGGGCAAACCACTCGCCCGAAACCTGTTTCAACTGCCCAGGGAAATTTTCTGGACTGTACACTTCATCACCCACAAACAACCGCAGCCGCCCACCAACCCGCGCAGACGAGACCCGACGGAACTCCCGCCGCTTTGGCTTTGGCTTGTCCTCAACCTTTGTTTCAGGACGACGAGCTTCAATCACATACAACCGCTTGGAACCGTTGACCGGGTAGCAGCCGAGACCGATAGCAGCCAAGGCTTCGCCGAAACTGTGGAACATCTCGAAAACCGTCATGTTCATCTGGGACCAGTTCACAGTCAGCCCATCCGGTGGTGTGGCGTACACAAAGCCGACCCCAGTGTGTTGCATCACGTACCAGACCACGTCAGATAAAGATGCGTCCACGAAGTCAACAGAGAAGCGGGGAAGTTCGATCTGAACAGCAGGGCCAGTAGAGCCAGACTGCGGTGGTGGAGACGGCGGAACTGCTACAGCCGTAGCCGCTGAAACAGCCGGACAAAATGCACCGGCCAGCAGAGCAAGCGCCATACAAAAGCAGCGACTCATTTTTCCACCCCATGCTGTCTGTTGGAGTAGATCGAAACACCATTGACAACGACAAGCCTTGGCTTCGGCTTCGCCTTCTGCTTGGACGGCTGCTGCTCCTGGGCTGACTCTGGATTCGATGATGAATTTGCAGAAGCCTTCGCCTTTTTCGCAGGAGCTGTCACCTGCTCCTGTTGTCTTGCCTTGTTGATGCCAAATAAATCACCTGTTGCAAAGGATGAATGTGAAAAAGACCAGAGCGTCCAAACCAGAACGATAGGGATTGCAAAGAAGACTGGATGCTTCAAGACGTTGACGTGCTTCATGATGCCCAGTTCTCTCACGTCCTTCCCGGTATAGGACTGGTAGCACAGAAAAATCAAAGGATTATATGTACGGATATTCTTTGCCAAGGGTTGACCCTCATCATCCCCGCCAGCGTAGGAATAGCAAATATATTTCCTCTGAACAGCACCACCAAAGAAGTTTACCTTGCGGAAAACATAGGTCCACTCAAGCAGACCACGGACAGCAGCATCGATACGTTCCATCTGTTGGGATATAAGCACAAGATCGAATCCCTGATGCCGATGAGTACTTGCCCAACTGGCAAACTGTTTGTTCTTTTCAGTTTGCCACTCGCGAGAACTGAAAACCTTCTGGACCTCATCCAAGACAATCAGAGAGCCTGGCTGTACATGCAGCCAGAACTCCTCCATCTGCTCATTCTCTATCCTGTGGAACTGGATTTGCAATGCCAAATCTGACAAGTCACAAACAGATTTGAGAGCCTCCAGACATTTAGGGTCAAACATGCCGTCGATATTGGTGAAGACAACACGCCCCATACGAAGATTGTCAATAATCTTCTTCACGGCTTCGTAACTCTTACCAGAACCCGGAGTGCCCGCAAACCCGATAATCATGTTAAACCCTCGTCAAAGCCGCCGGTATCAAATTGAGCAAAAGCCGAAGGAGGTATGCACCTCCCAACAATGAAACGCCCTGAGGTAATCCTATCGCACTGATAATCCATACAACCTGGGTGGGAAGACCAGCCCAAGTCCCGGCATAGTTGAAAGCAAGGGCTGAAAAATCCAATGATTTGAAAAAAGACTCAACCACAATACAGAAACCGTCAAATATCCAATAAAAGGCATATTGGATAATCAAAATCAGACCATCCAGAAACCATTTTGATACCTCCAGAGTTTTATCCCAAAACCATCCGAGCCACTCGAACAACGTCCTGAAACCAGACATATTCATCACCTCTTCATGATAACGGCACGAATGGATAAAAACGAAAAAATAGCCATAACAACAGCCTTGAATGTAGCCAAAGCAGAACCCATTGTGTCAGACAGATTCACAGTGTGTGTTCCGTATCTACTGCCACCGTTAAACGTCACTACAGAAGAACCACCGGACGGGACACCCTCAAAAAACTTCGTGCTAAAGTTGAACAGTTTCGTGCCCTTGATGGTATCGACCATCTTTTGAAAACGGTCAGAGACCTTGAGTTCTTCCCCTGGGCTGTAGGCGTCAGAAGCACCAGGTCTCCCAATACTGCCAAACTTTTCAGGCTCGTCCTTGTTGTCTTCACCGTCACCATCTCCACCACCCTCACCATCTCCACCACCCTCACCAGTCCCGGAACCACCGCCTTCGGTGCCGCCGGTTCCTGTACCACCGCCTTCGGTGCCGCCGGTTCCTGTACCACCGCCTTCGGTGCCGCCGGTT
>CAMNHX010000139.1 GCA_946539945.1 uncultured Desulfobulbus sp.
ACGGAAAAAGAGCCTTTGTCAATCATCACCTGACCGTTGCCTGAAATCGGATGGCCCGGACTCTGCTGGAGCTTCAGATTGCCGCTGAGTTTGGCGTACAGCCCAAAGGCATTGATGATCACTTTCTCACCCAGTCCCACGTCAAGGTTGAGGTACAGAGGTACGCCCGGACCAGACTCCTTCTCCTTGGGATCATCCACCACCACCACGTCTCCAGAGGGAGAAATGGCAGAGTTCACGTCAACATTTTTCACGTTGGTTCTGGGCACAAGGAGCTTGCCGCTTACGTCAATGCGCTGATCCGTGATGTCAACCCGGATGTCCGGGCTAATCTCCACAAGCAGCCCGGGCTGGTTCATGGCCCGGAAGTTCTCACCCTTGACCGTAACCGGCAGGATGCGCAGCTTGTCACCAGACATGTCAACCCCGCCTGTAATCCGCAGTTGCCCCTCTTCTGCGTGGGCTTCCACTGTGGCCGTGAGTTTGCCCGCATCTCCACCCAGGTCGATCTTGATCGGCGTCAGCTTCAGCGCCAGTTCAGGAATCAGGGCCTCACCCTTTTCCAGCCCCAGATTGCCGGAAACCAGGGGCTTGCCAATCAGCCCGGCAAGCTGGAACTTGCCCTGCAAGGCTCCCTTCCACAGACTGCGATGCTGGCTCAAGGCGGTGAGTATATCCAGCTTTCTGAAGTCAAGCGCCACTTCACCCTGCAAGGGGGCCTTCAGGATCGCGTCCCCGGCAAGCGGCAAGTTGGGCGAGGCAATCCGCGCCACCAGAGAACTGCCGTCGGCAAGCTCGTTGACCCAGTTGAGGTTCAACTTTGAACCCACGTAGGAGGCGGCAAGCTGGTGGTTTTTCCAAACCAGGTCCTCGGTCGTGGAGGCTGCACCACTGACAAAGTGCAGGCGCTGGCCCGGAATGCTGTACTGCACATGCGCCTCCTGCAGATCCCCACCCTTGCCCTCTGCCTCGGCATTGAGGCTGAGTCTGCCGGAAAGCTCAAAGTCTGGGGGCAGATACTGCTTGAGTTGCACCAGTTCCAGTCCGTCAACACTGACCTTGCCGCGCCAGTGCCCGTCCTGACCGCGCCAACCGCCGTCCAGACAGAGTTTGACCCCACGATAGGGGCCAGCAGTGCTTTGCAGGCAGAGGGGAGCCAGCCCGGCATCCTTGGCAGAGGCGGCCAGTCCTGCGGCCTGTGCGCTCTGCTGCCAGGCGCCGATTTGCGGCAACTGGACCATGAGCCGCCGCAGTTCGCCGCTCCAGGCTGAACCGTCCAGCTTGCCAGCCAGTTCCAGTCCAACCCGTCCCTCCTTGGTGGTCAGGCCATCGGTGCGCAGGGTCAAGGTGTGTTGGTCCATCCTGCCTTGCAGGCGGAGATCGACCTTGTCAATGCTCTGGCCGCCAGCCTGAATCCCTGCTGCCTGAATCTGTGCCTGCAAGTTCTCCTTGGTGCTGACCATGCCCTTGGCCTGGATTTTCAGGTTTTTCACCTTGTTGCCGCTGAAGTTCAGGCTGGAACCAGTCAAATCCACGTCCAGGGCTGGCGTCTTTTGCGAACCAGTGACCAGTATCTTGCCAGCCAGACGGCCTTCCAGTTCAGGCAGGAGTTCGTGCAGGTCTGGCGCATCCAGATTCAGGTTCAGATCGCAGGTTTCCGCGTAGCTGCCATTGGCAGTCAGTCGGGTGCGGCCCATTGCAGCCCGCAGGTCCTGAACTGTCACCTTGCCGTTCAGGTAGCTGGCCTGCCCGTTCACTGAAAGCGGATAGCCGCGCAGTTTGCCGTTCAGGTTGTCGATCTGCGCTGTCACCTCTGGCTGGCCCTTGTTGAGACCCCCCTTGACCGCCAGCTTGCCGTCCACAGTACCGGGCAGGTCTGCCACAGCAATGTCCGGGCGCAGCTCGTGCAGACCCAGATTGACATCCCAGGCAATCGCCGGACTCCAGGCCACCTTGCCGGCCAGATCAAGATGGCCCGGGCCGTCCGCTATCCTTAAGGACTTGATGACCGCGTCGCTTGCGGTTGCCTGAACTTCAGTCTGCAAGTCCAGGGGCCGCCGCACCATGCCCGGCGCAGAGTCCAGCCGGACAGAGACCTTGGCTCCGTAGTTCTGGAGATCGCCCTTACCCTGCACCTGCAAGGCATCCAGAACCACTTCCGGCAGATCCTTGCCGAATTTGGCCGCTTCCAGTTTCGGGATTTTCAGGTTGACCTGCCACTGGAGCTTGTTCAAGAGTTCCTTGAGCTTGGCCTCAAGGGTGAGGGCCAGTGGGGATTTCAGGTCCACCTTGAGACCCAGATCCTCCAGATTGCCTTGCGCATCCAGCTTGCCGCGCACTGGCCCGACATCCTTGACCCCGAAATTCTTGAGGTCAACATCGTAGTTCAGCCCCAGTTTCAGGGGCCAGTTGCCGAGCATGTGGACTTCACCCTGGGCCTTGGCGTCCATCCAGCCGTTTTTGGCAGCCAGTTCCTCAAAGGTCAAACGCGCTTCTGCTGCGTCCAGTTTGTGCAGATGGGCACGCTTCAGATCAAAGAGCGGTTTTGTGCCGGAAAAGATCTCCAGTCTTTCCAGCTCCACCTCTTCAGCGCGCACAGCCACTGGCAAGCGGATCTCCGGCATCTGCACCGGTTCGGTGCTGGCCTCTTTTTCCGTTGCTTCCGGCAGCAGCAGCTTCAGCCCCTTGACCTGCAGGATTTTGACCGGCAGTTCCTTGTTGACCAGTTCCTTCGGGTCCCAGGCAAGCCGGATCTCTTCCAGCAGCACTTCTGTGCCTGCACCGGCAAAGCGCAGGTTGCGCAGGGTAAAGTCTGATGTCAAAGCGCCCTGTCCAGTGCCAATGGACAGCGTGTCACCGCCTGCCTTGTTGGCTATGGTCACCAGGGTTTGCAGGCCGGGCTTGGTAGTCAGCAGCCCAAGCAGGGCCAGCAGGACAAGCAGCAGCAGGACAAAGGGAATGCTGAAGCAGGCAAGCAGGATTTTTCGTCGTCTGGTCATAGGTCTGTCCCCAGGGTGACGTGCAGGCGCACGCTTTTGAAGTGGACATCGTCTGTGGGCACGCCCAGGTCAACCCGAAGCTGGCCAAAAGGCGCGTTCCAGTGCAGGCCGAAGCCCATACCGGCATCCATCCGGTATTGATTAAAACTGTTCATAACTGCGGCAGCGTCGTAAAAAGCAGCCAGGGCCACACCGTAGGCCAGCATCCGTTCCAGTTCCACACTGTAGGCCAGCAGCTGCTTGCCGCCCAGAAGACCACCCTGCGAGTCACGGGGAGAAATCTTCTTGTAGCCGTAACCGCGCACGCTCTGATCACCGCCTGCAAAGAAGCGCAGGGAAACCGGCAGATCGTCCAGATCATCCATCATGCTCATGCCGAGCTGTCCCCGGCCAATGATCCGCCAGTTTTCCAGCGGGGTGACAATGGCCTTGGTCCCTGCCTTGAGCTGGATAAAAGAGGTGGTTGACAGGAGCGGCTCTGAACTGCCCTCCAAGGAGGCCCAGACCTTGATGCCGTGTTTGGTGTTGATGCGGTTGTCTGCCATGACCCAGGAGGCGCTGATCCCGGGAATGAACAGGGAGGCTGTGCCCTTGTGCAGACCGGTGTCATAGTCTTCGTCCAGATACTGCAGATAGGCTGAAATCTGGAAGTTGTCCCAGTTGTGTTCCCAGATGAGTTTGGACAGCCAGGTTGTGGCGTCGATGTTTTCAAAGGATTCGGTCTGGAAGTTGGTGTTCAGGTAGAGCTTGTCCCGCTTGGGATCGCCTATGGGGATGGCGTACTGGGCGCTGTAGGTACTCAAGCGCTGGGAAGGCCGGAGGCGGACATCAAGCTGGTGTCCCCGGCGGTTCAGGTAGCGGTTGGCGTATTCCAGGGTAACACGGGCGCCGGTGTCTGTGCCGTAGCCCACACCAAAGCCGTAGCGGTGTCGGGCTGCGGGCGTGGTGTCCACTGTCACCGGGACCTTGCCGTCCTGGGCTGTATCCACGTCATAGCTCACGTCCACATTGCTGAAGTAGCCGGAGTCGTAAAAGGTTTGGCGCAGGGCGGTCAGGGCGCGGGGCGACAGGGGATCGCCCACGTGGACCGGCGAGATTCGCTCCAGCAGGTCCTGATCCAGAATCTCTGAAACAAAGTTCAGATCAGAAACCGTGTGGCGGATTCCGGTGTCCAGAAGCATCCGAACATCTGCCGTGTTGGCTGAACGCCGCACCTCGACCCGGCTGGTTTCGTAGTGGGCCTTGGGGTAGCCCAGTTCGTTGGCCATGTCCTGAAGCTGGCTCTTGTTCTGCTCATAGACGCTGTGGTTGAAAACCTCGCCCTTGAGCTTTTCAATGCGGGCCTTGGCCTCCAGAAGCGGTTCTTCCTGTGCGCCCTCGCCCTTGTACTGCAAGTCCATGGTCGTGATGCGGGTCGCCTCGCCCGGATCAGCCTTGATCAGCACATCCCAGCCGTCTGTGCGGCGCGTACTGGAAACATCGATTTTGGCGTTGTAGTAGCCAAATGGCTCCAGCGCAGTGGCCGCCTCCTTCTCCACCTTGCCCAGATAGTAGGCAAACATATCTGCGCTTGGCTCCACTTCGGGTCGCAGCTTGCTCAAGGAGAGGAAATTCTTGACATTGGTCCGTTCAACGGCCTTCAGTTTCTTGCCTTCAACCTTGACCTCAATCGCAGGCTTTTTTTTCTTGTCCGCCTTTTCGTCCTTTTTGTCCTCTTTCGCGCTGGTCGCGCCCTTGTCTTCAGTCTGCCCAGACTGGGCCTTTTCTTCGGACCGGGTTTCGTCCTGACCCGCGCTTTCGGTCTTCTGGGCCTCTGCCGTGCCCTTGTCTTGAGCCTTTTCGGTCAGGTTCTTTTCTTCGGACCGGGTTTCGTCCTTGCCCGCGCTTTCGGTCTTCTGGGTTTCGACCGCGCCCTTGTCGTCAACCTTTTCGACCAGGTTTTTTTCTTCGGACCGGGCTTCATCCTTGCCCGCGCTTTCGGTCTTCTTTGCCTCTTCTGCAGCCTTGTCTTGAGCCTTTTCCGGTGAGGCTTTTACCTCGGACAAGGTTTCGCTCTTACCCGCGCTTTCGTCTTGCTGTGGCGCTTCTGCCCCCTTGTTCTCTCCTTTTTTTGCGGCGCTCTGCGCCACAGGCTTGCTTTCGCTGATTTCTGCCTTCCCGGTCTCTGTTTGGGCGCTCTTGCCAGAGGCTGCGCAGGAGGCCAGCCAAAACGGCAGCAAACTGATCAAAAAAAGCGCCAAGGCGGAACTGCGGCTCCTTTTCATCCGATATTTGGCGCGGAGACCCCGGCATTCATGCCGGGGAGGAAGCGCCC
>CAMNHX010000140.1 GCA_946539945.1 uncultured Desulfobulbus sp.
CACCTTGTCCTTTCACACTCTTCCTTGCCAGATTTGGCCCGACTGGTGTAAAAGCCTCCTTTTTTCTGCACAGGGCGACCCGCGCCGGGCCGCTTTTTCTTTCCCTTTTGCGAGGACATCATGGGTTTCCAGTGCGGCATTGTCGGACTGCCCAACGTGGGCAAGTCCACCATTTTCAACGCCCTGACCGCTTCAGCCATTCAGGCGGAGAACTATCCCTTTTGCACCATTGAGCCAAACATCGGCATTGTGCCAGTGCCAGATGCCAGGCTGGACAAACTGGCTGATCTGGTCCACACCCGAAACAAGGTTTCCACCCAGATGGAGTTTGTGGACATTGCCGGGCTGGTCAAGGGCGCAAGCAAGGGCGAAGGTCTGGGGAACCAGTTTCTGGGGCATATCCGACAGGTGGACGCCCTTGTCCATGTGGTGCGCTGCTTTGAAGACAACAACATTGTCCATGTGGACGGCAGCGTGGATCCCCTGCGCGACGTGACCGTTATCAACACCGAACTGATCCTGGCTGACATGGAAACCGTGGACAGACGGCTGGTGCGCACAAAAAATCAGGCCAAGTCCGGCAGCAAGACGCTTCTGGCTGAAGCTGAAATGCTGGAGCGCCTGCAAAGGCATCTGGATGCGGGCAATCCGGCCAGAAGTTTTGTCTGCGAGGAGGAACAGCACCAAAAGATTCTGAAGGAACTCTGTCTGCTCTCTGCCAAGCCTGTTTTGTACGTGGCCAACATGAGCGAAGACGAGGTTGCAGGCGGCAATGCCCATTTCCAGGCCCTGGAAAAACTGGCTACAGAGGAAGCGGCGGAGCTGGTGCGCATCGCAGGTGCGATTGAGCAGGAAATTGCCCAACTCTCGCCTGAAGAGCAAAAGGAGTATCTGGCTGAACTGCACATGGAGGAACCTGGTCTGCACCGGCTGATCAAGGCAGGCTACCGTCTCTTGGGCCTGCTTACCTTTTTCACGGTGGGCGAAAAGGAGACCAAGGCCTGGACCATTGTCAAGGGCACAAAGGCGCCGGGCGCAGCCGGAAAGATCCACTCTGACTTTGAGCGCGGCTTTATCCGCGCCGAGGTCATTGCCTATGAGGACTATATTGCCTGCGGTTCAGAAGCAGCAGCCAGGGACAAGGGGCTGATGCGCTCCGAAGGCAAGGACTATGTGGTCCGGGATGGGGACTGCATTCTGTTCCGCTTCAACGTGTGAGGCTCTTCGTGTCGGTACAGGCAAAGAGAACCAGCATCAGCGATCTGCAGGAAAGGCAGCAGGTCTCTGAAGTCTTTCTGGTCAGCCGCAGCGCAGTGGCTGAAACCAAGAACGGCAGGCCCTATCTGGCCCTGACTCTGGCAGACAGAAGCGGAGAGATTGAGGCCCGTTTCTGGGATCGTCCCGATGCAGCGGACCTGGCCGGAGACACGGCCCGGCCAGGCGGCTTTGTGCAGGTTGAGGCCACAGCGGAAAGCTACAACGGCAAGCTCCAGCTCAAGCTGAACGCGCTTGCAGCTGTGGATGAATCCGGGCTTGATGCAGCCCACTTTTTTCCGGTCAGCCCCAGGAACGCAGAGGAGATGGCAGGCGAACTGCAAGAGCGCATCAAGTCGGTCCATAACCGCCAACTCCGCAGCCTCCTCTCTGCCCTGTTCAAGGGCGAGACCTTGGAGCGCTTTCTGCTTGCGCCTGCAGCCAAGCGGATGCACCACGCCTATCAGGGAGGGCTGGTGGAACACTCGCTCTCTGTGGCAGCCCTGGCCGAGGCAGTGGCTGCCCACTATCCGGCCCTGAACCGCGATCTGCTGCTCACTGGTGCGCTCCTGCACGATATTGCCAAGATCGAGGAGTTCACCGGTCCCAGACCGCCCATTGACTACACTGACCGGGGTCGCCTTCTGGGACATCTGGTCATGGGCGTGGACATGATGCGGCAGGCTGCCAGAAAGGTCAAACTGCCGCAGGATTTGGAAAATCAGGTGGCGCATCTCATTTTGAGCCATCACGGTCAACTTGAGTTCGGTTCGCCGGTTGTGCCCATGACTGCTGAGGCCCTGATCCTGCACCAAGTGGACGATATGGACGCCAAGATGAACTTTGTGGGCAACCTGCAAGCCGGTCTTTCGCCAGAGGCGGGCTTGCAGTGGACAGCCTACCAGAAGCCGCTGAACCGCTTTCTCTACCTGCAGGGCGCTTCCCCGATCCAGCCGGGTAAGAAGGACTGCGAGCGGCAGGAAGAGGGCCAGCAGCTTGAGCTGTTCTAGGTCCGTCTGAAATGGATATTCTGGGACAGGACAAGGCGCAAAGGCTTCTGGCCCACGCCCGACAGCACGCTAGGCTGGCCCACGCCTACCTTTTCACCGGGCCGGAAGGTTGCGGCAAGAGTACCCTGGCCCGCCGCTTTGCCACAGAACTACTCTGTCAGGAGGCAAGCGCAGACCCGACTGTCCCGGCCTGCGGACACTGCGCCTCCTGCCGCCAGATGCTCTCTGGCAGTCATCCTGACTGCATGGTCATTGAGCCGGACGGACAGGGCATCCGCATTGACGCCATCCGCCAGATGAAAGAGGCCCTGGGCTTTCCGCCGCTGGAGGGCAGCGTCCGGGTGGTCTTGGTCCGCAAGGCCCATACCATGCGGCAGGAGGCTGCCAACAGCCTGTTGAAAATTCTGGAAGAGCCACCGCCGGGCAATGTTCTGCTCCTGACCGCTGACGCCAGCGCCGGGATTCTGGCCACCATCCGTTCCCGTTGCCAGCAGATTCCCCTGCAGGCCCTGCCCTTGCCTCTGGCTGCGGAAGCCATCCGGCAGCAGCAGCCAGACCTGAAGGAGAGCGACTGTCTGGAACTGGCCCGCCTCTGCGGCGGCTGTCCGGGGCAGGCCCTGTCCATGAAGCAGGACAGTGTCTTACCCCTGTATCACGATCTGGCTTCAGCGCTGGGCGCATCAGTCACCAGTCTGGCGGCGCAGGTGCAGACAGCCCTGGCCCTGGCTGCCCGTTTGGCCGCAGACCGGGACACTGGTCTCCTGCTCCTGTCGCCGCTCTGCACCCTGCTGAAAGACGCACTGGCAGAGCGCCTCTGCGGCGTGACCCAAAACAGCGATCCTCTGCTGGCCGCTGCAAGAGAACGCTGGAATGCCGAACAATTATCTGCTAAACTCCAAGCCATTGAACAGGCCCAAGAGGCCCTGCACAGCAACTGCAATCCAGCCCTGGTTTTTGAAGTGCTCCTTCTGGAACTTCTGGGCTGTTATCCCCATTCCTGCGCATGAACGAATCCGACATTCCCGAAGAAGCGGAAATCCCCGCAGACGCCGACACAGCGGCAGAAGGCCGCACCACGTATTGCCATATCCGCTTTCGTGCGGGCATCCGCGAGATCACTGCCCGCACAAGTCTTGTATCCCTGCGCCCCGGCGAACTGGTCATGGTCCAGACCGAACAGGGGTTGGAACCCGCCCTGACCAGCGCTTTGCTCTATACCCTGCCCCAGCCTGAAGCCCGCTACGAAGCCTGTCCTGTCATTGTGCGGCAGGCTACGACAGAGGAGGGCTGGCAGTACAAACACCTGCTGATGCAGGAACAGGAAGCCTTTGTCTTCTGTCGGGACCAGGCTGAACAGCTGGCGCTGGACATGAGTCTGGTGCGCGTGGAACGCTTCTTTGACGGTTCCAAGATGATCTTTTACTTCACCGCTGAAAACCGGGTGGATTTCCGCGAGTTGGTGAAGATCCTCGTGCGCCAGTACCGGACCCGCATTGAAATGCGGCAAATCGGCGTGCGCCACGAAACCCAGATGCTGGGCGGTCTTGGACTCTGTGGCCGCGAACTCTGCTGCTCCTCCTTTCTGAACGTGTTTGATTCGGTCTCCATCAAGATGGCCAAGGTCCAGGACCTGCCCCTGAACCCGGCCAAGATCTCCGGCAACTGCAACCGCCTGCTCTGTTGCCTGACCTATGAGTATGAACACTACAAAAACGCCCGCAAGCAGATGCCCAAACCCGGCAAAACCCTGAACCTGGACGGTCGGACCTGTCAGGTGCTGCACCAGCATCCCCTGACCGGTTCCCTGATCGTCAGCTTCCCGGATGGCAGGCGCAAGGAACTTTCCGAGGAGGAGTGGCAGAAGACGGAAAAACCGCCTGCACCCGGCAGTACGGAAAGCGCACAGCCAGACAGCACACCAGAGACCGCTACGCCCCCAGCAGGCAAAACCCATGAAAAAAAGACTGCGGAACAGGCCGCTCCGCCGAAGCCCCGGCATGGCCGCCGCAAAAAATCAGGTAAAACGCCACAGGAATAAGACCATGTCCAGCACCTACATCACCACCCCGATTTACTATGTGAACGCCCAGCCTCATCTGGGCCATGCCTATACCACCATTCTCACCGATACCTACAGCCGCTTCCGCCGTCTGGAGGGCAGGGAGGTGCGCTTTCAGACCGGTACGGACGAACACGGCGAGAAGATCGTCGAGGCCGCAACCAGGGACGGCAAGGCGCCCAGGGCATACGTGGATGAAATTGCCGCCCTGTTCCGCGATACCTGGCCCCTCTTGAACGTGCGGCCTGACCACATTATCCGTACCACTGATCCCGATCACATTGCGGTTGTGCAGCGCATTTTGTCCCTGGTCCACGAAAAGGGCGACATCTACTTCAGCGAGTATTCCGGTCTCTACTGCCGGGGCTGTGAACGCTTCCTCACGGAAAAGGAACTGGTGGACGGACTTTGCCCGGATCACCAGAAAGCGCCGGAACTGATTGCAGAGAAAAACTACTTTTTCCGTATGTCCAACTATCAGGACTGGCTGATTGACCACATCAGGAAACACCCGGAGTTCATCACCCCGGAACGCTACCGGAACGAGGTTCTCTCCTTTCTGGAAGAGCCTTTGGAAGACCTCTGCATCTCCCGGCCCACCAGCCGCCTGACCTGGGGCATCCCGCTGCCCTTTGACGACAAGTTTGTGACCTATGTCTGGTTTGACGCGCTCATCAACTACCTGACAGGCATCGGCTGGCCAGACTCTCCCCTCTTTGCCCAGTACTGGCCAGTAGCTGAACACGTGGTTGCCAAGGACATTCTGAAGCCCCACGCCATTTACTGGCCCACCATGCTGAAGTCCATGGGGCTGGAACCCTACTGGCGTCTGCACGTGCATGGCTACTGGAACGTGGATTCCACCAAGATGTCCAAGTCCCTGGGCAACGTGATCCGGCCCCGGGACCTGGTTCGGGAGTATGGTGTGGACACGGTGCGCTACTTTCTCCTGCGGGAGATGAGTTTCGGACTGGACGCC
>CAMNHX010000141.1 GCA_946539945.1 uncultured Desulfobulbus sp.
CCGCCCCGTGACGACCACAGCCCTTCTCCACCGCATCGCTGATCTCGCCCAGAGAGGCGCGGGCGCGCGCTGCCTCAACCGCCAGACCCAGGAGGTTGCCCTCGCCGGTCTCGGCGCACTTGGTGATGGCCGCAAGAGAAGCCTGACACTTGGCCTCGTCGCGCTCGGCCTTGAGCTTGGCCAGACGCTTCAACTGGGCCTCGCGCACAGCAGTGTTGTCAACCTCAAGGGTGTTCAGGGCGTCTTCCTTTTCCAGCACATAGGTGTTCACGCCCACGATCTTCTCCCGGCCAGAGTCAATGCCTGCCTGACGCCGTGCCGCTGCCTCCTCGATGCGCATCTTGGGCAGACCGGTCTCAATGGCCTTGGCCATGCCGCCCAGTTCCTCAACCTCCTGGATGTGCTGCCAGCCGCGCTTCATGATGGCGCTGGTGAGGGCCTCAAGGTAGAAGGAACCAGCCCAGGGATCAGCCGGACGCACGATGTTGGTCTCGTCCTGCAAGTAGAGCTGGGTGTTGCGGGCGATGCGGGCCGAGAAGTCGGTGGGCAGGGCGATGGCCTCGTCCAGCGAATTGGTGTGCAGGGACTGGGTATGTCCCAGGGATGCGGCCAGGGCCTCGATGCAGGTGCGGCACACGTTGTTGAAGGGATCGCCTTCGGTGAGGCTCCAGCCCGAGGTCTGGCTGTGGGTGCGCAGGGCCAAGGATTTCGGGTTCTTGGGGTTGAAGGTCTTGATGATCTTGGCCCACAACACCCGGGCGGCCCGCATCTTGGCCACCTCCATGAAGTAGTTCATGCCCTGGGCCCAGAAGAAGGAGAGCCGGGGGGCGAAGGTGTCGATGTCCATGCCCGCGTTCACACCGGCCCGGGCGTAGTCCCAGCCGTCGGCCAGGGTGTAGGCCATTTCAATGTCCGAGGTCGCACCCGCCTCCTGCATGTGGTAGCCGGAGATGCTGATGCTGTTGAACTTCGGCATGTTCTGCGAGGTGAAGGCGAAGATGTCCGAGATGATCTTCATGGACATGGCGGGCGGGTAAATATAGGTGTTGCGCACCATGTATTCCTTCAGGATGTCGTTCTGGATGGTGCCGGTCAACTGCGCCTGCTTCACCCCCTGCTCCTCGGCCGCCACGATGTAGAAGGCCAGGATGGGGAGGACCGCGCCGTTCATGGTCATGGACACGCTCATCTGGTCCAGCGGGATGCCGGAGAAGAGGATTTCCATGTCCAGGATGGAGTCCACGGCCACGCCCGCCTTGCCCACGTCGCCCACCACCCGGGGATGGTCAGAGTCATAGCCGCGATGGGTGGCGAGGTCAAAGGCAATGGACAGACCCTTCTGCCCGGCAGCGAGGTTGCGGCGATAGAAGGCGTTACTCTCTTCAGCGGTGGAGAAACCCGCGTACTGGCGCACGGTCCAAGGGCGCTGCACATACATGGTGCTGTAAGGTCCGCGCAGATAGGGAGGGATGCCCGCCATGTAGCCCATGTGGTCCAGGCCCTCGTAGTCGGCCCGGCTGTAGAGGGGCTTCACGTCGATCTGCTCCACGGTGCGCCAGACCAGGTCTTCGGCGCTCATGCCGGTCTCGGCCTTGACCTTGGCGGCCCAGGCGGCGTAGTCCAGCTTTTTGCCCGAGGGCTTGAGGGCGATTTTGGTGAAATCAGGACTGCTCATGCGATCACCTCCAGATGTTTCTGAATTTTAGCGAGGAGGTCCAAGGCGTTGGAGCGAATGTGCAGGAACTCATCCACCCCTGCCTCCTTGAAGGCTTCG
This sequence comes from uncultured Desulfobulbus sp., assembly GCA_946539945.1. GTDB lineage: Bacteria > Desulfobacterota > Desulfobulbia > Desulfobulbales > Desulfobulbaceae > Desulfobulbus. The sequence goes on from CAMNHX010000141.1 coordinate 1,775, forward strand.
ATATATTCTTTCGGATACCCGGCCAGGATGACCATCATGCCCGGCTTGGCTGCCTTCACCTTCTTGGTGAGTTCCGGCACGATGTCAGGATAGGTGTCGTCAGTGGAGCAGATGATCATGGCCTTGGCCCCGGAGTCCAGCGCAGCCTGAACAGCCTCGTCAATGGTAGCAAAGCCATTGTTGGCAATGGTTTCCAGCGCGGCCACGTTGACAAAGGAGGTGGAGAAGTCGGCCCGGGCCTTGTGCTGGGGAATGGGCCCCATGTTGGCGAGGAAAATTTTCGGTGCACCGTTGTTCTTCTTGGCAAAGGTCTCGGTAGCCCGACGCAGGCGCTCAAAGGGTTCTGCGCCCCGGTGTACGTTCAGCTTGTCCACGCTGGGGCCTGCGTTTTGCCCTTCTGTTGCAGCGGCAAAAATTTCGCCCAGGGTCGCGCCTGCCTTGGCTGCAGCAATGGCAGCATCCATGAGAGCCGCGTCGCCAGAGGCGGCCTTGCCGCGCACATCCGCCAGCGCCTTGTCGCAGGCGGCGGCGTCGCGATTCTTCTTCACCGCATCCAGCGCGGCCTTGCGGCTCTTGCGGAAGCCTTCGTGGTCGAACTGCCTGATCTCCTGCTGCTCTTCCAGCAGGTTCGGATACATGCTCGTACCCACGAAGCGGTCGGTTCTGGTGGCGATGTTCTTGGCACGCTTGGCCGCCACTTCCGCCACCTTGGCCTGCGGGAACTTCTCGGACAGGGCTTTGAACATACCGCCCTTGCCCTCGATCTCCTGGAACAAGGCCCAAGCCTTGTGGGCGAGTTGATCAGTGAGCTGCTCCACGTACCAGCAGCCGCCTGCCGGGTCAACCACCCGGTCAAAGTGGGCCTCTTCGCGCAGAACGATGTGTACATTTCTTGCGATGCGGCGCGAAAATTCGTTGGGTTCGCGGAAGATCTCGTCAAAGGGGCCTACGTGCATACTGTTGACCCCGCCCGCAATGCCGGAGAAAGCCTCGGTGGACACGCGCAGCATGTTCACCCAGGGATCAACCACGGTCTTGTTCCAGCGGGAGGTGCGGGCGTGGATCTGCATGGCCCGAGCGCTCTCGGAACCGCCGAAGCTCTCCACCACCTGTGCCCAGCAGAGACGTGCAGCGCGGAACTTGGCGATTTCCATGAAGAAGTCCGCACCAATGGCAAACTCGAAGCAGATGCGGGAGGCCACAGAGTCAACCGAAAGACCCCTGTTTGTCATCTCGCGCAGGTACTCTGCGCCCACCGCAATGGCTGCGGCAATGTCTTCCACCGCGCTGCCACCGCTCTCCTGATAGGCGCTCACGTCAACCGCGATGCTGCGGAGTTTGGGCGCATTCTTCTCGGCCCAACGGGTGAGGGCTGCCATGTGGGCATAAGCGCACTCCAAAGAAAGCGGCAGCGTGCCCTGGCGGGCCAACATGCCCAGAGGGTCAGCGGCAACAAAGCCGGAGAGCTTGCCCGGGTCTCCGGCCTGGGCCGCGAGGATGGCGGTCGCCGCAATGCCGGATGCGCCTGCGCCCAGACGGCAGTCCTGCGCACCCAAGTCAATGTTCGCAAAGGCTGCTTGGGCGTCAGCCAGACTGTCCAAGGCAAGTCCGCCGCAACCAGAATCAGCGGTATTCGCCGCGCTGTCCGCGTCCTGCCCTTTCTGGGCAGCGGCGTCCAACACGATGTTCAGGCTGGTCTGGCCCCTACCCAAGGAGCGCACGGCTTCCTTGTTCCACTCGGCAGCCTCGGCCAGGGTGATTTCCTGGGCCACCTGCCAGCTCTTTTTGAGTGCGCCCGAGGCAGTGACCCCGCGCACAAAGGGGGCCTCGCCCGGCTGGGTGTCCACATAGTCCAGCCCTTCCAGGTCTTCCTGCAAGTAGATGGGTTGGACCTCGATGCCCTCGTAGGTCTTCTTGATCAGCTTGTCAAAGGGTTTGCCCTTCAGGTCCTTTTCAACCTTGTCCCGCCATTCGGCCTTGGACGTGGGCGGGAAATCCTTGAGGATGTCCAGTGTTGCTCCCATTCTTTCCTCCTGGGTTTGTGATGCCCAAAGCACGGCTTCGGGCGCAATGTTGTCCTGCGGTCTCTGGCCGCACGTCGCAACAAACGGAAACACTGGCCGTTGTGCGTTGATGAAAAACGGCAGGTCTTCTGGCTTTCGGATCATCCTGTGCCGCTCCTTCCCAACCCTTTTCGGTCAGTGGTCTTTGCGGCGTCGTCCCCGGTTACAGCGGCCAAGCCCGCAACGGATTTGCACCGTTTTCCCTTTTCACCGCCAAAGGCGGAACCGTTTTTCCGTCTGCACCTGGTCTGCGCACCTCCCTTGTGGTGGATGAACACAAAAAATCCCGAACCACCTTTGATCCGGGATGCCCTGTTTATCCGCGTCTCCTCTGGGCTGTTCCGCGTCCTGCGGAGCAGTGTGGGCTGTGCCTGCGACTGGGGAATGGCGGGATTTGGCGGTTGCCGCAAGGGCCTGGACAAAAAATCCCGGACCACCAGTGGTCCGGGATAGCCCTGTTATCGCGGTGCTGTCTTGCCAGTGACGCTGCCGTCCACGCAGTCCTTGCCACGAGCCGTTCAGGCAGGTCTTCTGACTCCCGGTTCACCCCTGACCCTTCCTTCCCAACTTTTTGGTCAGTGGTCTTTTGCAGCCTTGTCTCCGGTTACAGCGGCGGGCCCGTCGCCGATTTGCACGGCGTTCCCTTTTCAGTCCTGTGCAGGACAACCTGAACGCTGTGCATTCTGAATGAAAAAAAGGATTCTTGTCAAGCCTCAATTTGCCGGACTGGCCTTTTTGCGGCTTGAGGCAGGAAAAAGTGCGGCCCAGTCTCCTCCATGAGCAGCCTTCTGGGCTGTTCCAGGCTGCTCTTGCATCAGACCAAGCAGCTCTTGAATCACCCAAAAAAGGTATTGCCCCGTTTTGATTTGTAGGGGAAAATCCAGGAGACAGCAGAAGATATTCGGCACTGTACCGCTGTGCCGGTTTGCCAAGTACAAGTTCTGGCTCTCACAGGGGCATCAGGAAGAGGAAACAGAATGCAGGAACCCAAAAAGGCGGTGATTATCTTGAGCGGTGGGCTGGATTCCACGACTGTTCTGGCGATTGCAAAGGCAGCGGGTCATGCCTGCCATTGCCTCAGTTTTGACTATGGCCAGAAGCAGATCGTGGAGCTGGAGCACGCGGCAGTCATTGCCCGGCATTTTGGCGCGGAACACCTGATTTTGCGGGTTGATCTGGCCGCTATTGGCGGCTCGGCGCTGACCACAGCAAGGCCGGTTCCCAAAGACCGGCCCTTGGACAGGATGGGCGAGGGAATCCCTGAAACCTATGTTCCTGGCCGTAACATCATTTTTTTGGCGCACGCGCTTGCCTGGGCAGAGGTTTTGGGCGCAGACGACATTTTTCTGGGCATCAATGCGGTGGACTACAGCGGCTATCCTGATTGCAGACCAGAGTTTCTGGATGCCTTTGCCCGTATG
>CAMNHX010000142.1 GCA_946539945.1 uncultured Desulfobulbus sp.
TGTGATCGCCCGGGCACTGGGCAATTTTCAGGGCGTGCAGCGGCGACTGCAAATCAAGGGCGAGGCTGGCGGCATTCTGGTGATTGACGATTACGGCCATCATCCCACAGAGATCCGTGCAACTCTGGAGGCCATTCGCGACGGCTGGCCGGAGTGCCGGGTTGTCACTGTGTTCCAGCCGCACCGCTACAGCCGTACCCGAGCACTGTTTGAACAGTTTCTGACCGCGTTCCGGCGTTCAGACGTGCTGGTCCTGTGCGACATCTATGCAGCCAGCGAGACACCCCTGGCAGGCGTGTCTGGCGAGGCTTTGGCTGAAGCTATTCGTCAGCACGGCCAGAAACAGACCCTGTACTTGCCCGAAGTGCTGGAAAATCCGGCCAAATTGCTTCCTGTGCTGGAGCCGGGCGACTTGGTTCTGACCCTGGGCGCTGGAAGTATTGGTCGTTTGGGCGAAAATCTGCTTTCCCTTTTGCGCGGGACCGGGCAATAATAGGGGATGCAGGCATTTGTAGAAACCTTTGAACAGCACCCCGCACAACCCTTGACCTGGTAGCAACGTCATGAACAGCGGCCAGAAAGCAGCACTGGAACGCCTCTGCCCAAGAGTGCAGTGGCAGGTCAGCATGGCCAACCTTTCGTCCTTCCGCGTGGGCGGACAGATTGAAGCACTGGTGGAAACCGAGGACAGCGCCGAGTTGCCCCTGCTCTTGCGCTGGCTGGCTGAAGAAAAGATTGCCTGGTGGGTTTTGGGGGGCGGGTCCAACATTCTCTTTACCAGCGGTATGCACGAGGGCGTTTTTCTGCGCCTCAAGGGCAGTCAGAAAAATATCCGCCTGCGCGAGCAGGATAGCCCTGATGTGGACGGTCAGTACCTGGTGGATGTGCAGGCAGGGGTCAAGCTGGGGCATCTTCTGGCTTGGTGCGCCCGGCACAATTTGAGCGGACTGGAGTATATGGCTGGCATTCCGGGCACAGTGGGCGGTGCGGTAGCCATGAACGCCGGGGCCTTTGGCGGCTGCATGGGTGACAGGTTGCGGGCAGTGCGTTGTCTGAATGCGCAGGGCGAGGCCACGGAACTGTCAGCCTCGTCTTTGGTCTTCGAATACCGGCAAAGCGTGTTTCCGCCGGAGTATCAGAGTGGCATCCTGATTACAGGCGCTACTCTTGCCCTACAACGCGATCGGGAAGAGGTCATCCGGGAACGGATGCGCGGGGTGATTGCCCAGAGAAGGGCCAAACAGCCGATGGGTATGCCCAGCGCCGGGTCCTTTTTCAAGAACCCGCCCGGCGACTATGCGGGCCGTCTGATTGAGCAGGCAGGATTGAAGGGATACAGCCACGGGCAGGCCATGGTGTCAACCAAGCACGGCAACATCATTGTCAACCGGGGCGGGGCGAGTCCCGAAGAAATTCTGGCGCTGATGCACCTGGTCCAGGAACGGGTTCACCAGCTGTGCGGTGTCATGCTGGAACCAGAAGTACGGCTGTTCTGCTAAATCTGGCAGGAGGGACAAATATGGGCTACCGGATACAAAAGGCTGCCCTGTGGCGCAGCCAACGCAACAAGAAGTGGTTCTGGCGAGCAAAATGGGCGCGACGCGGCGGGATCCTGGGGAGACGGCGCTTGAATCTTGCTTCAGGACAAAGCTTGAGCTACGCCTCCGCATCACCGTCCTTTTTGCTGGCTGGGCTGCGTTTTGTCCTAGGTCTTGCCGGTCTGGCGCTTTTGGGCTGGGGAGCCGCGTATGCCCTCTGCCACTGGAACATTTTTCACGTGACAGATGTGCAGGTTCTGGGCGCACGTATGTTTGCCGGACAACAGACGCTGAAACTGGCTGGTGTGCAGCCAGGCGTCAATCTGGTCACGCTGGACACCGGAGAGGCAGAGGCGAAAATCGCTGCCCATCCTTGGGTTGCAGAAGTGCGCGTCAAAAAGCAGTGGCCTGCCAGCGTGCTGGTTCAGGTGCGCGAGTACGAACCTTTTGCCCTCGTCAACCTGACACTGGAAACAGGCGAATCCAGGCTCTGCTATCTGGATGCTGACGGGCATATTATTGACGAAGTGCCGGAAAACGGTGCGTTGGATTACCCGGTCATCAACGGCGCTGCGCCGGACGACATTGTCAACGGTTGCTTGGCCCAGGGCAGCCGGGCCAGAGAGGCTTTGCAGGTCCTGCGTCTGGCAGCGCGGGGCAACGCGCTCTTGCCCCTGCAATCCGTGTCCGAGGTACGGATCACGGAGCAGAAGGGTGTGGTCCTGTATCTGACCGAGCATCCCTTTCCCATTCATTTTGGCGAGGGCGAGTTACGGCAAAAATTCGGCGAATTGTTGCGTGTCCTCAAGTCCTTGTACGACAGCGGCGACATCAGCCGGGTTGCGGCGCTTGAAATGGAATATGGCGATGATGTAAATAAAATGTTATGCCGTCTCACGCAAAGCGGTGCGTCTGTGGAACAGGACCAGCCCCAGAAGGCGCGGGTTGCCCGGAAGGGCAGAAAAGCGCAGGGGATTTGACGCCAGGGGACGCTGTGTTTTTTTGGTGCGAGGAAGAGTAAATGATCAAGTCATGGATGACGGAAAGGGACCAGTCGCAGTCTGTCCGGGAAAGGGAAACACGGGAAGAAGAGCAGGTGCCGCTTGAGGAGGGAGAAGAGCGGGAGCCGGGCCTGCTGGTTGCCGGACTGGACATCGGCTCTACCAAGATCTGCGCCATGATCGGAGAGGTGTTTTCCGACCGGGTGGACATCATAGGTGTGGGTCTCAGCCCCTCAACCGGGATGCGCAAGGGGGTGGTGGTCAATATCACTTCAACAGTGGAGGCCATCAAGGCTGCGGTCAAGAAGGCCTCGGACATGGCTGGCTGCGACATCAACCAGGTCTATGTGGGTATTGCAGGCAGTCACATCAAGAGCTTTGAGTCACCAGGCATCATTGCCATTGACAATCAGGAAGTCCGGGAAAAGGATATTGAGGCGGTGGTCCAGGCAGCGCAGACGGTCAAGATTTCCGACCATCAGCAGATTATCCACGTGTTGCCGCAGGAATTCATGGTTGACGACCGCACCGGGATCCAGAATCCTCTGGGCATGACTGGAGTGCGACTGGTCACCAATGTACGCATTGTCACGGCAGATGATACAGCCCTGCACAACCTGTACGCCTGTTGCAGTCAGGCCGGGTTGACCATTGCCGAAGTCGTTTTGGAGTCTGTGGCCTCTGCGGAGGCGGTGCTGACCCCGGAAGAAAAGGATCAGGGCGTGGGTTTGATCGATATCGGAGGCGGAACCACGGATCTGGCCATTTTCAGCAGCGGATCCATCAAGTACTCCTGGGAACTGCCGCTGGGCGGCAACAGCTTGACCAACGATCTGTCCCAGTTCCTGCGCACACCACTTCTGGAGGCTGAAGAGCTGAAATACCTGTATGGCGGAGCCTTGTCCTCCATGATCAAGGAAAACCAGATGGTGGATGTGCCTGCCGTGGGTAGTGAGCGCCAGAACAGGAAGATTTCCCAGAAAAACCTGGTGAATATTCTTGAGGCGCGCATGGAAGAGATCTTCCAGCTTGTGGACAAGAACATCACTTCATCAGGCAGCCGTAACCGTATCAATTCCGGTCTGGTTTTAACTGGCGGCACAGCGCTCTTGCCCAATGTGGTGGAACTGGCCGAACAAGTCTTTGACATGCCTGTGCGCATCGGGTATCCCAGCAACGTAGGGGGGCTTCTGGAGCAGATCAACAGCCCACGCACAACGACAGCAGTGGGGCTGGTGCTGTACGGCAGCCATTCCAAAAACTTTGCAGCCCAGGATCAAGGTGGTATGTTCCAAAGGTTGAAGCGTATGTTGTGGGGATAGCCGGGAGCCTGTGCATCATACCAGCAGGCGGAAAAGGCGACTGGACAGGACAAAATAAAACGGAAGACAACCGGCAGGGCAGGTTTTTTTGACTATTCCAGGGGTGGAGCATCTATGGATACAGTAGAGTACGGGCACACAGAACAGCAGTTCAACGAAGACATTGTCATCAAGGTGATTGGGGTTGGCGGCGGCGGCGGGAACGTCATCAACACCATGGTGGCCAGCAACATCGCCGGGGTGGAGTTTATCGCGGCCAACACCGATATGCAGGCACTGAACCGTTCTTTGGCCCCGCGCAAGCTGCAACTGGGATCCGGTGTGACCAAGGGGCTGGGCGCAGGCGCTGATCCGGAGCGTGGCCGGGAGGCTGCCCAGGAAAGCTATGACGAGCTTCTGGAAGTGCTGGACGGCGCAAACATGGTCTTTATCACCGCTGGTCTGGGCGGTGGCACAGGCACAGGCGCGGTTCCGGTCATTGCCAAGGCCTGCAAGGAGATCGGCGCCCTGACTGTTGCGGTGGTCAGCAAACCCTTCTGCTTTGAGGGCAAGAAGCGCATGAAAAACGCGGTGGCAGGCTGGGAAGCCCTGCGCGAGCACGCGGACACCATCATCACTGTGCCCAATGATCGGCTCTTGAGCCTGATGAGCAAGAATTCCACCATGAGTGAGATGATGGAAATGGTGGATCATGTGCTTCTGGAGGCGGTGCGTGGCATAACGGACGTGATCAAGGTGCCGGGCTGGATTAACCTGGACTTTGAAGACCTGCGCACAGTCATGCGTGAGGTGGGGCCAGCCATCATGGGCACGGGCGTGGCTTCTGGCGAGAACCGCGCCGTGGAGGCTGCCCGATCCGCCATGGATAACCAGCTTCTGGAAGATGTGGGCATTGAGGGTGCGCGGGGCGTTCTGGTCAACGTCTCTGCCTCACGGGCCACCCTGACCATGAGCGAGTATCAGGAGGCCATGAACCTGATTCAGGACAAGGCCCACGACGACGCGGAAATCATCATGGGCGTAATCTACGATGAAGCGCTGGGCGACGAGATGCGGGTCACGTTGATTGCCACTGGCATTACCAGCCGGGAAGAGATCGAAGCGCCGATCGTCAAACGGCGCGGCGGCATAGGCAGTGGCATTGCTCCGAGACCGGTTATCCGTCTGAACGGTCATCGGGACAGCTTTGGCGGTTCACCCTTTGCGCCGCAGGCTCCCCCGGGGCTGGGAGAAACTCCGGCAGCGCCCAACCAGATGCCCACGGGACTGACCCAGATGCCCAAGCCGCAGTTCAGCGAGGAGCCGGTGAACGAAGATGAACTGGATGTTCCGGCCTATCTGCGCAAAAGCGCCAATTAACCTTTTCTTTCCACCCCTCTTTGTCACACC
>CAMNHX010000143.1 GCA_946539945.1 uncultured Desulfobulbus sp.
GTTGTTTCCATGCGGGACCAGCCTGGTCGCGCCGTTCTTTTTCTGAACCCTTCTCAACGTTTCCATTATGCTCATCTTGCCAAGACATTTGCAATGGCCTTGCGCCGCCCTGACCTTTGCACTGCTGGTTGCCGCGCCCTTGACCGCCTGTTCCGAAGACGCCGCAAAGCCGCAGCAGAGTCAGCCCCCGCCCCCTGCTGTTTCCGTGCTGATCCCACCGCTGTCCGAGCCTCCCGCAGAGCCGCCCAAGCCCCTGTCCCCCATGCACCAGAAGCTGGAAGAGCTGGCAGCCTCTGCCAAACCCAAACTGGGCAAGGAAACCCTCTATGCAGCCAAACATCTGCTTGACCTGTACCAGAAAAGCAACTTCCAGCCTCTGTGGACCAGCCAGGACAAGGTGGCTGAACTGAAAAAGGCTGTACTGGCTGTCGCAGACGAGGGCCTGAACCCAAAGGACTACCATCTGGACGCTATCCGAATCGCCTTGGGCGAGAAAGTCGCTTTGCCTGCCAAGCCAGCGTCCCAGAAAGCGCAGACCACAGCAGGTGCAAACGAGGCCCAGCCTCCTGTTGTCCCGGCAGAGGACCCTGCTGTCCAGGCCATGAACCGCGACATCGTGTTGAGCGATGCCCTGATTCTGCTGGGCGAGCACCTCCTGCACGGCAAGGTCGGCAGTGATGTGCCAGAGCGTCGGGCGGCCATTCCCACGCCGCCGGAGGTGGACCTGGACGCCTACCTGAACATGATCCGCAGTGGGTCAATCGTGACAGCCATGCAGGCCCGTGTACCCCAAAGCCCGCACTACCGGGCACTGAAAGCCGCACTGGCCCAGTCCATCCGTCCAACCTCTGCTGCTCTTGAAGCTGAAGACAGCGTGCGGGCAATGACCCAGATACCAGAAGGTCCTGGTCTTGGGCCTGGAATGCGCGGTAGTCGGGTGCGCGATCTGAAGACCCGGCTTGTGGAAGGCGGATTTTTGATGCAGTCGGACATCAAGGACGACCTCTACGATCAGGCCCTTGTCGAGGCAGTCAAAAAGTTCCAGATCAGCCGTCGCCTCAAGGCTGATGGCTTGGCAGGAAGGCAGACCATCGCTGTTTTGAACGGCAAGCAGACAACTGTGGTTGCGCCCAACAAAGGCGAGCGCGCCAAGCTGATCCGCGCCAACATGGAACGCGCCCGCTGGATCATGCGCGAACTGCCCAAGGACGCCATTGTGGTGGATATTCCCCGCTACCAGCTCCACTACTACAAGGACGGTCAGGAAGTCTGGACTACCCGCGTGGTTGTGGGGCGTCCCAATGGCCAGACTCCCTCGTATCATTCAGCCATCAACAGCGTGGTTCTGAACCCGACCTGGACCGTGCCACCAGGCATGATGCGAAAGGAATATCTGCCCCGACTCTACCGCAACCCCGGTGCAGTGGGCGGCCTGGCTGTGTATGACCGGAGCGGACGCCGGGTCAATCCGGCCTCGGTCAACTGGAACGCCTGTCGGGGCGGCAGTTGTCCCTATATGCTGCGCCAGCCCGCAGGAGCGCGGAACGCGCTGGGCAAGGTCAAGTTCATGTTTCCCAACCCGCACAGCGTCTATCTGCACGATACACCGGGCAAATGGGCCTTTGGCGCTAAAAACCGGGCGCTCAGCCACGGCTGCGTCCGGGTGGAAAATCCCAAGGAACTGGCCCACAGAATCCTGTCTGGCGATCCGGAAAACCCCATGACTCCCAAGCAGTTCGACAGGCTGCTGGCCTCTGGCAAAACCGGAGGCATTACCCTGAAAAAGCCGCTGCCGGTCTTCCTGCTTTACGCTACAGCCAAGGGCGATAAGCAGGGCAAGATCAGCTATGCGCCAGACATTTACAAACGCGATGCCGCAGTGATTGCAGCCCTGGACAGAGCGCCCCAAGCCCTGCCCAAAAAACCGCCGGTGGTTGAGAAGCCTGCAGACAAGGCAGACAGCACCGCAAGCGCTGCATCCAAGACGCAGGACACGGCAAAAACAGCCAAAAAGAGCGCTGCTGCCCCGCAGCCCTCCCAAGGCAAGGCAGGGGGCAAACCCGCTGCTGATGCAGGGCAGAACAAGGTCGAAGCCCAGACCAAGCCTGCAGCTTCGTCGGGAAAACCTGAAACTTCTCTCTCCAGACCTCTTGCTCCTGCCTCTGGCAGCAGGTCTTGAAGCATACACGAGCACAATCAACAACAGGAATACAGCATGTCCAAAAGAAACTGGAAACCGGAAACCATCGCCGTACAGGGTGCCTACGAGCCAACCAGCGGTGAACCCCGCGTGGTTCCCTTGACCTTGAGTACCACCTTTGCCTATGACAGCGCCCAGGAAGTGGCGGATCTCTTTGACTTCAAGTCCTTTGGCCACTTCTACACCCGCTTGAGCAACCCCACGGTCTCGGCTTTTGAAGGCAAGATGACCATGCTGGAAGGTGGCGCGGGCGCTCTGGCCTGTGCCTCTGGTCAGGCGGCCAGCACCTGCGCGATCATGAACATCTGCCAGGCCGGGCAGCACGTGGTGGCAGCCAGCACGCTCTACGGCGGGACCTACAACCTCCTCTGCCATACCCTGCCCAAGTACGGCATCTCCTGCACCTTTGTGGATCAGAAGGCGCCTGCCGCTGAAATTGCGGCTGCCATTCAGGACAATACCCGCTGCGTCTTTGGCGAAACCCTGTCCAATCCGGGTACTGAAGTGCTGGACTTTGAAAAGTTCGCCAGCGTGGCGCACAAGGCAGGCGTTCCGCTCATCGTGGACAACACCTTTCCCACGCCCTACCTGTGCCGTCCCTTTGACTTTGGCGCAGACATCGTGGTCCATTCCACCACCAAGTACATTGACGGTCACGCGGTGAGTCTGGGCGGCGTGATCGTGGACAGAGGCCGCTTCAACTGGAAAAACGGCAAGTTCCCGGAACTGACCGAGCCTGACGAGAGTTATCACGGCATGAGCTATACCGGCGCTTTTGGTGATATGGCCTACATTGTCAAGGCCCGGGCGCAACTGGCAAGGGATTTTGGCGCGGTTATGTCGCCCATGAACGCTTGGCTGGCGAATCTGGGGTTGGAAACCCTGCACATCCGCATGGACCGCCATACAGAGAATGCCACCATGCTGGCGGAATGGCTGGCACGGGACAAGCGCGTGCATTGGGTCCGTTATCCGGGCCTGAAAAACGACCCCAACTATGCGCTGGCGAAAAAATATCTGCACGGAACCAGCGGTGTGCTCACCTTTGGCGTGCGGGGCGGGGCCAGGGCGGGCGAGCGCTTCATGAACAGCGTCAAGCTGGCCCGGCTGGTGGTACACGTGGCTGATACCCGCACCAGTGTGCTGCATCCGGCCAGCATGACCCACCGCCAGCTCTCTCCAGAGCAGCAGAAGGCTGCAGGCGTGACCCCGGAACTGATCCGCGTTTCCGTGGGGCTGGAACACATTGACGACATTATCGCTGACTTTGACCGGGCGCTGGCAGCGGCGAACCGGGTTTGAGCAGCCAGGGCACACTGCGGGCCGGGGTAAAGACCTCGACCCGCAGTGCTCCGGCCTGCTGCAGCGCCTCTGCGCAGACCTGGACCGTGGTTCCGGTGGTGAAGACATCATCCACCAGCAAAAGGCTTTTGCCGCGCACGTCCTCCTTCCGGGGCACGGCAAAGGCGGCGTGCAGGTTGCTGCGCCGGGCAGCGCCGTCCAGACTGCTCTGGGGAACAGTGCTTCGGGTACGCAACAGCAGATCCGCCCGAATGCGTGAGCGCCACGCGGGAAAGCAGGCCCTAGCCAGCAAAAGCGACTGGTTGAAACCGCGCTCCCGCAGGCGGGACAGGTGCAAGGGCACAGGCAGGATCCAGTCCGGCACAGTCAAATCCGCCAAAAGCGCTGAAGCGCGACACAGGGCGGCCAGACTCGGCAACCAGGCAAAGTCATGATGAAACTTGAAATGCAGGAGAGCCTCCCGAAGCGGTGGACCATAGAGCAGGGGCGAGCGGGCCAGGGCAAAGGCGGGCCGCTGTTTCCGGCAAGCCTGGCAAAGCTGGCCGCGCCCCTCTTGCCCGGGCAGACCGCAGCAGGCGCAGAGCGGCGGTTCTATCCAGCGCAGTTGCGCCTGACAGTCTGCGCAGAGCAGCGGCAAGGCGGAAAAGGGCAGAATCTGACCGCAGGCCAGACAGCAAGGCGGCGAGAGCAGGTCTGCCAGCGCGTGCAAAGCTGCCCGGATGCTGCTCCTTCCCGACACCAGTCCTGTTTCCGGGTGCGGGCCAGTTTTACCCGCATCTTTTCCCTTGTTTTGCACAAAGCGCATACACCATGTCTCCCATCCAGACCGCACGCGGTCTTCTGACCCTGTGCCTTGCTCCTATTCTGACCTTCTTTGTCTCCCTCTTTGCCCTGATCGATCTGCTGTGGGTGCGGCGCGACCCCTGGAAGGCCCAGCAGTTCCCGCGCTGGTGGGGCCATACCATCTGCCGTTTGGCAGGTGTGCGCGTCCGCATCGAGGGCCTGGACCATATCACGCCAGACCAGACCTACATCTTTGCAGGCAACCATGCCAGCCAGTTCGACATTTTTGTCTTTCAGGGCTATTTTCCCTATGATTTCCGCTGGATGGCCAAAAAGGAACTGTTCCGCCTGCCGGTCTTTGGCCAGACCATGCTGCGGGTTGGCTACATCCCGGTTGACCGCAGCAACAGCCGCGAGGCCATGAAAAGCCTGGACGCTGCAGCAGCCCGCATTGCTGCTGGCAAGTCGGTGCTCATCTTCCCAGAGGGCACGAGGAGCGCGGACGGTCGTCTCAAGGAGTTCAAGGGCGGGGCTGTGCTCCTGGCGATCAAGGCTGGCGTGCCCTTGGTTCCCATGGCCTTCAACGGCTCGCATCAGGTGCTGCCCAAGGGGCGGTGGATTCCTGATTCCGGGGAAATCGTGCTCCGCATAGGTACGCCCATCCCTACAGCTGGGCTGAAGACCAAGGACAAACAGCAGCTTGTCGATACCCTGCACAAGGCTGTGGCCTCGCTTTTGGACGAGGCGCACCAGCCCCTGCCGCCAGAGGACAGGACTGCCGGGACCGCACAGGGTTAGGGCGTTTCCCTTTTTCCTTGTCCCTTGGCGGTTGCGCTGAAGACAAAGGGCGAAGCCAATGCGATCCTGTATTTCGACGGGAAGACCTACCGCTTTATCGATAAGATCGACTTCGACAACATTAAGGCCAATCCCAAGATCTTCTGCGGCTATT
>CAMNHX010000144.1 GCA_946539945.1 uncultured Desulfobulbus sp.
TCACCGTGATAAAGCCAGTGCCGCGCCGCCCCACCAGCCGCTCTTTCGGGATGCGGCAGTCCTTCATGATCAGCTCCCTGGTGGAGGAGGCCCGGATGCCCATCTTGTTTTCCTTCTTGCCGTAGGAAAAACCAGGATCACCCTCTTCCACCATGAAGATGGACGCGCCACGTGCGCCCTTGTTGGGATCAGTCAGTGCGACAATGGAATAGATCTGCGACTCACCGCCATTGGTAATCCACTGTTTGGTTCCGTTCAGGACCCAGAAGTCGCCGTCTTCCACCGCAGTGGTGCGGATACCGGCAGCATCACTGCCTGCATTGGCTTCGGTCAGACCAAAGGCGGCCCAGCGGGAACCGGACGCAATATCCGGCAGATACTTCTGCTTCAGTTCGTCACTGCCTGCCAGCATGACCGGGAGAATGCCCAGGGCACTGGCTGCAAAGCTGGTTGCCACACCCACGCAACCTTGAGCAAGCTGCTCCATGGCCAGCACTGTTTCAAAACAGCCGCCGCCCAGACCACCGTACTCTTCCGGCACAAAGATGCCAAACAGGTCAGCCTTGGCCATGTCATGCAGAATTTCCCGGGGAAACTCGTTGCGCTCATCCAGTTCCGCACGCACCGGCAAAATCTTTTCCCGGGTGATTTCCCGTGCGGTATCCACAATCATCTGTTGGGTTTCGTTCAAAAAGTGATCCACTCGATCCTCTCTCGCACCGAATTACCAGCGTAACAGGAGGGCGCCCCAAGCCAGGCCAGCGCCGAATGTACACATTAAAACCAGATCGCCCGGATGCAGGCGGCCCTCCCGGGCAACCTCATCCATGGCAATGGGAATGCTCGCCGACGACGTATTGCCACAGCGATCCAAATTGATGAAAACCTTGTCTTCCGGCACTGCCAGACGTTCCCGCAGATTGTTGATAATGCGGATATTCGCTTGGTGAGGCAACATGAGATCAATATCACTGATCGTCAGATGGTGCGCGGCCAGCAATTTCTTGACCGCTCCCTCCATGAGCCGTACCGCGTTTTTGAACAGTTCAGCGCCGTTCATCTGAATGAAGGGGCCTTTCCAGCCGGGCAACTGCAAGTCCTTGTTCATGCTGGGCGGCCCTTCGGTATAGAGCAGATGCCATAGGCGTCCGTCTGTGTACAGGCGCGAGTCCAGAATGCCACGCTCGCCCTCCGCTCCGCTCAAGACTGCTGCGCCAGCGCCGTCACCGAACAGCACACAGGTATTTCTATCCTGCCAGTTGATCCGGGTGGACAGATTTTCCGCTCCGATCACCAGAACCTTCATATCCGGCTGGGCGGCAATATACTTGCTGGCCATATCCACGCCAAAGAGAAAACCGGCGCAGGCCGCACTGATGTCATAGGCAAAGGCGTTGACCGTGCCCAGTTCCGCCTGCACAAAGCAGGCTGTGGACGGCATGATCATGTGCGGCGAGACCGTGGCCAAAATCAACAGATCCACGTCCTCCGGGGCAAGACCAGCCGCATCCAGTGCCCGCTTTCCAGCCTGGGCCGCAACCTTGTACAGCGGCTCATGAGAGCCTGCAATATGGCGTGCGCCAATGCCAGTGCGAGTCCGGATCCACTCGTCTGAAGTCTCTACCATCTGCTCCAGTTCGGCATTGGTCAGGATCCGGTCCGGCAAAAAGGACCCAGTGCCAAGAATAACCGCTTTTGTCATGACGCCACGCTGTCCTGTTCCACCTGATATTCGCCCAAGAGACGAACAATGGCCGCGTTAATATCGTGCTGGGCCATGTCAGCCGCCACCAGACAGGCCTTCCGCAAGGCTGCGGCACTGGATGCACCGTGACAGATAATCCCTGTGCCATTGACGCCCAGAAGCGGCGCACCACCGTACTCGGCATAGTCCACCTGCTTCTTGAATCCTGCCAGAGCGCCCCGCATCAACACATAGCCAAGCCTGGCCCGCCAGCTTTTCAGAATCTCACCCCGGATCACCTGCTGCGCCGCCTCGGCCAAGCCTTCGCTGGTTTTCAGGAGAATGTTGCCGATAAAACCGTCGCACACCACCACATCAACATTGCCCCGATACACGTCCCGACCTTCCACGTTGCCAATAAAGTTAAGCGGGCTGGACTGCAAAAGCGGGTAACACTCCTTGACCAGTGCGTTGCCCTTGCCGGTTTCCGCGCCAATACTCAAGAGTCCCACCCGGGGTCGGTCCGTGTTCAGCACCAGCCGTACATAGCAAGAAGCCATGACTGCAAACTGGTACAGATGCTGGGATCGACAGTCCACATTGGCGCCGATGTCCATGATCATGACCGGTCTGTTTTTGGCGGTGGGAAAAAAGCTGGCAATGCCAGGGCGGGCAATACCGGGCAAGCGGCCCAGCTTCTTGACGGCTGCGGCCATGGTCGCGCCAGAATTGCCAGCAGATACCATGGCGTCTGCCTGACCGTGTTTGACCAGATCAAAGCCGACAACAACTGTCGCATCCTTCTTTTTGCGGACGGCATCAACCGGCACATCCTCCATGGTGATGACCTCGCTGGCAGGATGCACTGAAACCCTCGACTGCGCTCCGGCGTCGTCGCGGGCAAGGTCCTGCATACGACCCTTGAGCAACTCTTCAGGGCCAATCAGCACAACTTCAAGGTCACTGCGGGCACGCACCGCTGCCAGTGCGCCCAAGATGGCAACATCTGGCCCGGTATCGCCCCCCATGGCGTCCAGGGCTATTTTCACGCGAACAAGCCCTTACTGTTCTTCTTGGAAATAAACGATCTGCTTGCCTCTATACTTACCGCAACCAGCGCAGAGCAGGTGAGGCATTTTGGGTTCGCCGCATTCAGGGCACTTGCCGAACTGCGGCTTGTCCAGAGCATCGTGGGAACGGCGCAACCGGGTGCGGGAATGGGAATGACGGCGTTTTGGCAAAGCCATGAGAACCTCCAATACAATATACAAAACAAGAACGCTCAACCGGCTCAATTCCGGTCAGTTTTATCCTCTTCAGTCTTTCTGCCGACCAAGGCAGCCAGCGCGGCAAAGGCAGGATGCCCGGTTTTTTTCTGGCACGTGCAGACTTCCTCATCCAGCCTTGTCCCACATTGAGGGCAGAGACCAGCGCAGTCCGGCCTGCACAGTTTTTTTTCTGGCAGAGTCAACAACAGTTGCTCGCGCATCAGCCCGCCAAGATCCACGCTGGGGCTGTCGAGTTCAATCACATTGAGATCGTCCAGTTCATTCTCAACCAAAACACTCGTATCCAGCGGGGGACCATCCTGTTCCGCATCCCGGACGAGTGCTTTGATCCGAAATGGTGAGACCAGCTTGAAGGGGTAGGAACTCAAACAGCGATCACAGACCAGAATGACCGTTCCGGAAAGTTGCCCGTTAATTTCGACACTGTCTGGTCCGGTCGGCTGAACATGACACTGCGCTTCAAGCGGAACTGCAAAGCCGCATTCCGCGTCCCCATCGGGTTCAGCAATCTGCCACGCAAAGCTGCGACCGCCTGCTGGAAGGTGTTCAAAATGCACAAGCATGGTTACTGACTCTTGTGAACACGCCACTATACAGGATTATCCGGGAAAAGTCAGGTAAAAAAGAAGCGCTCTCTGCCCGTTTTCCCCAAATTCAGAACCCGCTTTCCCCAAATTCGGAAAAAGGCAGAGAGCATGGGTAATTATCCCTTTACCGCCCACTTTTAGCCTGCATCTGGGTAATTTTTTCGTTCATTTCCCGGATCAGGCCGTCAAAACCCTGTTTCTGCATGATGGAACGGAGCTGCTCTGCGTAATTTTTCACCAGACTGATCTTTTCCGCCACAATGTCATAGGCCTGCCACTCACTGCCTTTGAGCTGCATGATATAGGAAATGGCAACCGACTTGCCATCGCTGAACTGGATGAAGGTGGGCACTTCCACCCGGTTTCCGCGCTGCCTTGGTGCGCCGTACTGGATTGGCTCGCCGTTGTAGGTGTCGATTTTGTCCATGTAGGTGTAGCCCAGAAGTCGGGTGAAGCGGTCGTTGAACAAGCGCTTGTTCTCGGCGCTCAAGCTGTTCCACTGCGGCCCCAGCACGCGCTTGGACATCTCGTCAAAGTCAAAACGCTCGCTGGCCAAGGCAAAAAACCGCGTGAACTGCGCTTCTCTGGGCAGGCTTTTGTATTCGGCTGTGGTCAGCATGGTGGTAATCCGGGCCACAACCGGCTTGAGCTGTCCGACCGGATCAGGAGCAGCCAGCCCCTGATTCTGCTGGAAGACCAGAAGGGCAAAGACCGCAACAAGAACACAACACAAGTTTTTCCAGGCGTTCATACTCGTTTCCTTCTTACTGTTGATAGTTGAGATCCAGCGCTTCAAACTGGAAATCCGGGCTTGACGGATGCAAGGCAGGGCTTTCCTGAACCGCAGGCTCTACCTCTTCTTTCACAGGCCCATTCTCTTCCGCGCTGTCTGGCCCAATCTCCTGCTGACGCAGTTGGGCGTAGCCGTTTCGGAAAGCCACATAGGGATCCAAGGTCATGGCCTTCAACTCCTGATACTGCCCCAGTCGCTGCGACAGATCATTGACAGCCTGGGCGCTGTACACAGTGGCCGTGGTTGTGAGATCATCATTCCAGGGGGTGTACAGTCCACGGGCAAAGCCATCGCCCACAGTGCCGGTCAGATCGCGCAAGGTGGTCGGTCCCAGCACCGGCATCACCAGATAGAAGCCGTCGCCAATGCCCCAGGCGGCAAAGGTCTGGCCCAGACTTGCCCGATGCACACGGCCAATGTTGAACTCGTGCCCGGCAGGATCAGCCAGACCAAAGACACCTGCTGTAGAGTTGATGAGAAAGCGCGACAGCGCCAGCCCAGAATCTGCAAAACGCCCCTGCAGGAGGCAGTTGACAGCCCGCACCGGCTCGCCCAGATTGTAGAAGAAATTGCTGATAATGGTACGGAAATCCTTGGGAACCACATGGCTGTAGCCCGTGGCCACCGGGTCCAGAACCCAGAGGTACAGCTTGTCGTTGACCGCGAACATGGCCCGGTTGAAGGGTTCCAGCGGGTCATAGATGGAGGCGATCTCCTCTCCAGCGCTTTCATAGCTGGCATCGTCCAGATAGTCTGGTTCTTCGGCAAAGGCGAGCGAAGGCCCTGCTGCCAGAAGCACTGTCAGCAGGAGCAGCAACAGTTTCCGCCCCACTTTGTGCAGCCTGTTGTTCAGCATGGTGCGTCTCC
>CAMNHX010000145.1 GCA_946539945.1 uncultured Desulfobulbus sp.
TGAAAGAAGAGGCGGTACAGGGCCTTGGGGCGCGTCTGCATGATGCCTTCCATGAGCTTGACCAGGAGCATGACCAGCCAGGCAGGCAGACGGCGCGAGGCCAGAATCTGATGCCGGAAATCCCATTTGCGCTGGTCAGGAAGGAGAATCTCGCGCTCTTTCACTGTCTCGTAATAGGGTGTCCAGCGCAACGGGGTGGCATACACGAACTGGATCTGATCCGGATCGTAGCGCAACAGGTTCTTCAGGGTGTGATAAAAATCCCGGATACTTTCGTCGCCGAAGCCTACCGCATAGGTGGCCATGGAGATGATGCCGTGTCGCCGCAAGAGGCGGATGGCTTCCTGGTCCTTGTCCATACTGCTGTGCTTTTTGATGGAGCGCAAGACTGTTTCGTTGTAGCCCTCTATGCCCAGAAGGAAGCGCTCAAAACCTGCCTTCTTGTAGAGGTGCAGAAAGTCAGCGTCGCGCACAATGTGGTCGGCGCGGATGGACCCGACCAAAATCAGGTTCAGGTCCTGGGCGATGAGCGCCTCCAGAAAGGCTCGCCAGACAGCCTGATCATCAGCCGGGCTTTCATCGGCAAAGTTGACGACCCGGATACCGAAGTTCCGGCGCAGCATGGCGAGTTCCTCTGCCGCTCTCTGTGGGTCTCTATGCCGCCAGGTGCGCCAGAACAGACGCTGACCGCAGTAGGTGCAGGCATGGGAGCAGCCTCGTGAGAACTGGTAGAGTACAGCCGGGAAATGCCCCCAGTAGGTGTACCTGTGGCCTGCCATCAGCTCCCAGCCAACCCGGTAAGCGTCCAGATCTGCAATCGGTTCCGCTGGGGCGTTGCAGACTGGTGTCCCTGCCTTTCTCCAGGCAATGCCGGGCAGGCGGTCCAAGGACATGCCTCTTTCCAGAGCCTGCACCAACCGCAGGGTTGTTTCTTCCCCCTCACCGCAAACAATGCAGTCGTACTGTGGCTGTTGGCGCAGAATCGCTTGCCAGTGGAAGCTGGGATGCACGCCCCCCAAAATGATTTGCATTTTCGGGCATTGCGCCCGTACCAGTCGGGACAGTGCATCAATCACGGGTTGCGCCGAGGTGGACCCTGAATGGCCGAGCAAGAGCAGGTCTGGCTGTGCCGCGCAAATCCGCTCCGCCAGCGTGGCATTTGGAGTGTTGTGCAAATCCCCGTCAAGCAAGCGGACTTCATGCCCCGCATCAATGAGGGGTCCCCCCACTGCCAGCAGGCCCAAAGGCGGCAGATGTTCACCTGCCAGGCGGCTGCCAATGGCAGGATGGGCAACGTTGACCAGAAAGGCTTTCATGATGCGGCAGACTCAAGCGCAGACCTCAAGCTGGAACACGTTGAGCGTGTCCACATCCGGGCAGGCAAAGACCGCACGACCTGCGGGCTGTCCCGGAATGCTGCCGCCGTAGCGCAGAATGTCCGCATACACAAAGGCCACGTGCATGGCCATGGGGCAGAGTCTGCCGCGTTCCGTGTCAAAGTCCCAGGAATCGCCCACTTTGTGGCCATGATGACAGGGCGCAGTGCCCCTGCGTTCAACAAGCGTGATTCTGATTTTGGGCCGTTTCACTGTTCCTCCCGATACATGCCTGCCGCGATCCTCACGGTTCCAGCGTACACATCAGGGTTCCCTGGGCCTCACCGTCCGCAACGGTCAGGACAAAGCGGCTGGTTCCGGCGCTCCCCAAGGTGGCCATAAAGGGCAAGGCCACCTGTTGGACAAAGAGCTTTTGCTGTTCAGTCAGAATGGCCACATCCCGCTCATTTTTTGCGTCTGCCAGATAGCGCAGGAGCCAGGAGCTTGAGTCCGCAACCTGTCGGCTGTTCAGGTGCAGAAAAACCGAAGCCTCTGTCGGCTTCTTGCGCTTGGTCTGGGTCTGGAGAACGTTCCGGTCTTCACCGCCCAGTCGGAAGCGGTTTTCCATGGTTTGCAGCATGTACAGGTTATCGGCCAGCACAAAGTGACGGCCTATGTCCGCCAGCGCAGGCTGGACTACACCACCTGCCATGCCAATAGCCGTGGCCTCTGTGCCGTTCTCCAGTCTGACCGTGCGACGGGGAAAGTTCTTGAACCGCTGCTCCAGCATGGCGCGCACGGAAACGTCCCGGTATCTGCCAGACGGGGCTTTCCGGCAGAGGTACAGGGAGAACAGCGGCTTGAGCTGGCCGTTCTGGTTACGCTCTCCCCGGACAACCAGCCCCAGTTCCGGTTCAAAGATGCGGTAAAAGGTCTCCTTGGTAAAGGAAAAGTTTTCCAGAAACTTGCCAGCTGCAGCCAGAAGCGGCGCACCCAGTTCTGTGGACCTGATCGCCTGACCAGCGGACGCCGCTACAGCAGGTGTAAACCAGTTGGTCCAGAAGTGCAGCAGGGTAGCAGTATCCTGCGAGGCTGCAACCGGCGGTTGGGCAGGCGGGGCTAGCGCGTGGGCTGCCATCCACCTGTTCAGGACGCGAGGCTCAAAGCGCAGGGCCAGACGAAATCCGTGTTCGCGGCCTTGTACGCAGTGTGCCACAATCGCCTGCCTTGGCCGCAGCCCCTGCCACAGGGGGGCCAGGGCTGCTCCCCAGACCGGTTGAGTGCGCAGGCCCTCCAGGTTGAGGTAACAGAAAAATTCACCTGTCTGTTCAGGCAGAAGCCGATACCGGGCCAGCCAGTTCTTGCCGCCGTGCGCTGCCTGCGTGCCGCCCAGCATACGGGTCACACTCTGCTCTATGCAACGGGCAAGCGGTTCTGGCGCAAAGGACAAAAGGGTCAGACCGTGCACTGTACACACGTGTATCTGATCGCCCTCTGGCAGACGGTGCTTCCTGATGGTCACGCCCAGATACACCTCCTGGCTCACCCCGGTTCCGCCAGAGTCAGGAAGAAAGGACTCCAGGTCTGCGGCACTGTCCTGCACAATAAAGATGAGACTGGCGCGCAGGGCTTCTTCCAGCGAGTCCTGCGCAGAACGGCTGGGGATCAGGGCCAGCATGGCCTGACTGTCCAGAAGCTGTGGGGCCAGAGGCAGGGATTGCACGGAGCGCAACAGGGCAAGACGTCGGGAAAACTGCTGCACCTGATCCTCTTGCACACCCAAGCGCTTCAGGGTATCGGGAAAGTCCCTGCGCAGGACCTGACGGGCTAGAGGACTGTCTGCCACCTGTCCGGCAAAGTGGGAAAAGTTGTTCCAGTGCAGCAAGAGCAGAGTGTCAGATGGAAGCAGATCATCCGGCGAGAGTTTGGTTTCCAAGTCTCTGGACAGCCACCAGACCGCAGGCAGGGTCAAGAGCAGAAAGCACAGGCAGAGCAGGCGCTGACGCAGATTCATGTTTCTCACCTTCAGGGGCCTGAACCAGCCAGGGCCAGACGACGATACTGCACAGCCTCGGCCACATGCGACTCCCGAAGACTTGGGGCAGCCTCCAGATCAGCAATGGTGCGGGCGATCTTCACAATCCGGTGAAAGGCCCGGGCCGAAAGCCCCAGACGGCTCACCGCCTGCCGCAGGAGTGCGTGCGAGGCCGCGTCCAAGGTGCAGTACTGACGCACTTCCCGTGCGCCCATCTGGGCGTTGCAGTAGAGATTGGCTTCCTTGCGGAAGCGCTCGGCCTGAAGCAGACGTGCCGCCTGGACCCGGGCGCGGATACTCGCCGAAGGCTCGCCTGCGGGCCGGTTCAACAGTTCCTGAACCGGCACGGGTGGGGCTTCAATATGCAGATCAATGCGATCCAGAAGAGGGCCGGAAAGGCGACTCCGGTAGCGTTGCACAGCCTGGGGCGGACAGGTGCAGGGCCGGGCCGGATCGCCCAGATAGCCGCAGGGACAGGGATTCATGGCAGCAACCAGCATGAAGCGCGCCGGAAAGCGCAGGGAGGAGGCGGCCCGGGCAATGGTGACTGCGCCGTCTTCCAGCGGCTGGCGCAGGACTTCCAGAACCTGCTTTCTGAACTCCGGCAACTCGTCCAGAAAGAGTACGCCGTTATGCGCCAAAGAGACTTCTCCGGGGCGGGGCACGCGCCCCCCGCCGATCAGGCCCGCATCCGAAACCGTGTGGTGCGGCGAGCGAAAGGGGCGCACTGTAATCAGGGGCGATTCTGCGGGCAGCAGCCCGGCGCAGGAGTAGATCCGGCTGGTTTCATAGGCTTCTTCCAGGGTCAGGGCAGGCAGGATGGAGGGAAGACGCCGGGCCATCATGGTCTTGCCCGCGCCCGGCACGCCGCAGACCAAAAGGTTGTGGCCACCTGCTGCCGCGATCTCAAAAGCCCGCTTGACTGCCTCCTGACCGTGAACCTCGGAAAAATCGGGTTCTGCCTGACGCTGTTCAGAAAAGACCGCCCGAATATCTGTGCGTTCCGGGGCAAGCTGGATTTGTCCTGCCAGAAAGTCCACAGCCTCTTGCAAGCGCCTGACGCCAAAGGCATGCACACCGTCCACCAAAGAGGCTTCCCGGACGTTTTCTGCAGGCGTCAGCACCTGCCTGCACCCGAAATCCCGCGCAGCCAGGGTCATAGGCAGTACGCCGGGCACGGGCCGGAGTTCGCCATCCAGAGACAGTTCCCCGCAGATCATGATCCCGGCAAGTGCGCCTTCATCCAATGCGCCTGCAGCTGCCAGAATGCCCAGGGCCATGGGCAGATCGTAACCAGTGCCTTCCTTGCGTACTGCGGCGGGCGCCAGATTCACGGTGATGCGTCCGAGGGGAAAGCTGTAACCAGAGTTCTTGATCGCGGCCCGCACGCGGTCCTTGGCCTCGCGCACTGCGCCTTCAGCCAGACCCACAGTGGCAAAGGAGGGCAGGCCCTGGGCCAGATCAACCTCCACCTGAACCATGCGGGCATCCACACCTGCCAGAGTGGCGCTCAAAACTTTGGCCAGCATGGGGCCTCCTGATACAGGCGTTGCATGGCCGGACTGTATGCGCCGCCTGGTCCGGTGTGCAGGTACAGGGGTGGCAGCACGATGCAGGCGTCACCGCCGTTTTTTATGGATTCCACCAGGACCAGTGCGGCGCGGTCTGCTTCGGGATAGCTGTAGGCCATCTGCACCCGCTTGGGCGCAAGCCGGGCAGCCATGAGCCGCTGCTGCAAGCGGGCCTGACTGGAGGCAGGAAAGATGAAGACCGCCTTGCTCCGGGTTTTGAGGGCAAAGGCAGCGGCACGGACAAAGTCATCCAGTGTGGCAGCCAGATCGTGGCGGGCGGCGGCAGCCTGTGCGTCT
>CAMNHX010000146.1 GCA_946539945.1 uncultured Desulfobulbus sp.
GAGGTTTTCGGGGAAGACCGTGCGACTTGACAGTGTCGCTCCCTTTTGGAATATCTTGTCTCTGGCGGTGAGTTCCACCGTGTCAGCCTGTGGAGAGGTCGTGAGAGCCTTTGGGAATATGGGGTTGGTTCGCAGCCGTAAAATTCCCCACTCTGGGGAATGTTCCAGCGAAAACCAAGCCTTGTTCCCTTGGGCAGCCTTGTTGAAGCAGGAAGCAAACAGCAAGCCGATCACGTTTGAAGAGATTGGATCTGGTTTGTGTAAGTTTTGCAGAACGGTGTCAGACAGGTCTTCGGGACCCAAAGCGTGAACTCCTTGCCTTTTCCCCGGTCTTCCCCTATAGTTCCCCGCCTGTGGCGGTCAGACCGGGCAGTTCCGACCGACGGACACCGCCCGCAGAGAGACCCCATTCAGATTCAGCTTCACGGAAACAACACGATGCAAAACAGGACTTCTTCCCGTATCTGCAATCCTTTCCTGCTGGCCCCGGCCCTGCTAGTGCTAGTGGGTGTCGTAGCTCCCACTTTGAACCTGACCAGCGCCCAGGCTGGCGAAATCCGCTACGTCAGGCCGCAGTTGCAGGTTCCGCTCCGGGAGCAGGCCAGACCCAAGAGCAAGATCATCACCAACCTCAACCTCTCTGATCCAGTGGAAGTCCTGCGGGAGTCACGGGACTGGGTGCAGGTCAAGACAGCGGACGGCACTGTCGGCTGGATGGCCCTCAAGTATCTGGACAGTGCGCCAGTAGTGCCTGCGGAGTACTTCCGGCCCGATTCACCCCAGGGAAACGCCATGCTGGAAGCTGGTAAGGTTTTCAAGGAGTTGAACGCTTCCAACGAAAAGTTGAAGCAGGACCTCGCTGCCTGCACTGCCAACCTGGGCACGGTCAAGGACAAGTACGATACCATGACCCGTGATCCGGAAAGTATTGTCCACACCAAGGATGCGTTGGAAAAAGCCCAGAGCAGGATGCAAGAGCAGGAAGAGGAACTGGCCCGCTTGCAGATCAACTACAAGGCGCTCAAGATGAACCAGTCCATTATGTGGTTTTTGGCTGGTGCGGGTGCGCTCTTTCTGGGTTGGCTGATTGGCCGCTTCTCTGGCGGCGGACGCAGGCAGAGAGGGCTGTACTGATCCGGGCTTGCCTGCGGGGAGAAGCTATGGCAGCAGTGAACGACAGAACGCAAGAGGGCGGGGCAGGAGTTGTGCCTCCGGACAGGCAGGCGGATCTTCTGGCGCGTATCAGCCACGAGATCCGCACCCCGCTGAACGCCATGACCGGCTATGCGGAATTGCTCGGCAGGACAGAGTTGAACGAGCAGCAGCAGTTGTACGTGTCCCGCATTGTCAAGGGCAGCCAGGATCTGGTGGCGCTGCTGGATGCCTGGCTCTGCAAGGAGGTCAGGCTGGAGGATGTGCTGGAGGCGGATCGCTACCCCGTGGTTTCCGCAGTCCCCGGATCCGCTGCTGCCAACCGCGCCTTTACCATGCTGGTGGTGGAAGACTCCGCGCTCATCCGTGACCTGTTCACCGACATTTTCAATGAAGAACACTGCACCGTGCTGACGGCGGCCAGCGCTGCCGACGGTCTGCAACTGGCCCGGGTCCAGATGCCGCAGCTGATCTTCATTGACCTGCATCTGGCGGACTCTGACGGCTGGCAGCTCGCCCGGACGCTCCGGGCCAATCCTGAAACCGCATCCATTCCCTTGGTTGTCATGACCGGGCAGACACTCAAGGGAGAGGAGTTCCGCCCCCTTTTTGACGAATTCCTGCAAAAGCCTTTTCAACTCAAGCCTCTGCGTGCCCTGGTCCAGTACTGGAAGACCCATCTCGACAAAAAAGGCCAAGCAGCCGACAGTGCCAGAGAGACGGATTTGCTTGCCAGCATCCGTCCCTTCTGGGATATGCAGATGCGCCGTCGGCTCCTTTCCCTCACCCATACCGGCAGCCTGCCAGTGGCCATTGAGCTTGGCCACAGTCTGGAAGATGCAGGCGCTTACTATGGCTGCGAAGCCCTGCGAGAGACCGGACGCCGTCTGCTGCGTGCAGCCTCAACGCCGGACATTGCCGCACTGGACGCATTCATCGATCAGTTGAAGCCACTTTTGGAGAATGAAAAGCCGTGAGTTCCGCCAAACCCCTGATCTTCATTGTTGACGACGTGGCGGAAAACATCCAGGTCGCTATTGATCACCTTCAAGAGCTTGACTGCAACTTTGCCTATGCCCTGTCCGGGGAGCAGGCGCTGGTCCGCATCCCGGTCGCCAAACCGCAACTGATCCTCATGGACGTGATGATGCCCGGTCTGGACGGCTTTGAAACCGTGAGTCGGCTGAAAAACAAGCACATTCTGGGCAACGTGCCGATCATCTTCCTTTCAGCCCGGGCAGAGCTGGCAGACGTGGTGCAGGGCTTCAACCTGGGCGGGGTTGACTACATCACCAAGCCCTTCAACGGCATGGAGCTGCGGGTCAGGGTGCGCAACCATCTGGAACTCTACACCTACCGCAACCAGCTTGCCGCCCTGGTGAAAGAGCGCACTCATGCCATTGAACAGCTCAAGGATGTGATTATTGAAGCCATGGGCGAAATGGCTGAATACCGCGACCGCGAAACCGGCGGGCATATCCGCCGGACCATGGAATATATCCGGGTTCTGGCTGAAGCAGTGGCCCTGGACGGTCACTACACAGAGCTGCTCACAAAGGAATATGTGATCAACCTGTACAAGAGTGCGCCGCTCCACGACATCGGCAAGGTAGGCATTCCGGACAGTGTTCTCCTGAAGCCCGGCAGACTCACGCCTGAAGAGCGCACGATCATGGAAAAGCACACCCTCTACGGTGAGGAAATGATCAGGAATCTGGAGCGCATGGCTGGTCAGAACACCGCCTTTCTCACCTGCGCTCGGGAGATCGCGGGCGCTCATCATGAGCGCTTTGATGGAACCGGTTATCCCCGTGGGCTGAAGGGGCAGGAAATCCCGCTTTCCGCCCGCCTGATGAGCTTGGCCGACATTTACGACGCTTTGGTCAGCTCCCGCGTGTACAAGCCGCCCAAGACGCACGAGGAGGCGATGCAGATTCTGATGGAAGAGGAACACGAACACTTTGATCCGGTCCTTCTGGAGTCCCTGGACCGGGTTCAGGAGGAATTCCGTGCCATTGCCGATAAGTACGCGGATTAGAGCGCTTTCGGTTTGTCTTTGCTTATCCTTTCCTCTCTTTCTTTCCCGCTTTGCTGGAAAATCATTCAGAAGCGCTGAAGGCTTTCCACTGTGCCAGCGGTGATAAAAGCGGCCCTGAAAAATACCGCAATACTGGCAGGAGATGCTTCACTTCGTTCTCTTTTTTTCAGAATGACATGAAAAAGGAAACGCCCTAATAGCTATTCTTATGTTCAACGAAATAGATATTGTACTTGCTCTCTACAGGTCTTTGATTTCACATAATACGCCTAATGGTATTCCCGTAAATATGCGGCCAAACCGAGTTGTGGGAACAGTTCAGGATGACCCCTTTGACTGTTGGCTTGAGGAGATAATCAAAAAGACACTTCTCGACACTTTTGAGGTATTCCATTCTGGCCCACTGACCACTCCTGACTTGGTAATACGCGACAAAAAAACTGGCATCATCGTTGGATTAGAAATCAAGAAACTCATTCAGAACAATAAGGGTAAAGACCCACGTGGCATGACTATTGACTACAACAGTTGTCTTCCTTGTGGAAAGGCTATGGTAAAAATTGGTGGGGATACGAATATTGTACCTTGCTATTATATTTTTGCTCTCCTTTCCCCAGAAAGTGACAGGATTATCACACTTATCATACTTGATGGTGATTTCATCAACTACGACTTTGAATTACATAAAGAGGCAAAATATTCAAACTATACGGAATATGCACATGGCCCATATGGTGAAGGTTCTGTTCGCCATCGAAAAATGTACACTTATCCGAATCCACTCAATTCACAGCTCGAATTTTTCCATCTTCATCAGCTCCTTGTTATCAAGAAGAGTGAATTGGAAAGACGACCAGAAGCCAAGAAAGTAAGGGAGCAGATTGTGAGAATGGACAAGTATAATAATTCTTTCTACTATTCGCTTGTCGACGAGACTGGCAGGAAGAGCAATACAAATGAACTCGTCACACTGACAAATGTTTTTGATGCTTGTAAGAAACGCAAGCCAAAAGAACGTGTGGCCTACATTCCTGACCTCCCTAAACTTGAAGATAATGTTTAAGATTTCACAAAACGAGAGAAGCGAATATACTTTCTTGAGTCTTTTTTCGGGGGCGGGTGGATTGGATTTAGGATTTGAGAAAGCGGGGTTCATTCATACGCAGTCGAGCGACATACTTGACTATGCCGTGCAGACAATGAGACGCAACCGACCAGAATGGGACATCCTTTGCCAAGATATTCGCGAATATGTACCCGATTTTCACAAGTATCTCGATGTGCTTCTTGCCGGATTTCCCTGCCAGGGTTTTTCATTAGGGGGCAATCGTGATGAGAATGATGAACGCAATCAACTGTACAAGCACGTTGTTCGGATAGCCGATGTGATGAAGCCGAGAGTAGTTGTGATGGAAAATGTGCTTAACCTGCGTACAATGATGCACCCCATCACCAGAAAACCGTTCGCAGTGCAGATAGCAGAGGAAATGGCAGAAATAGGCTATACGACAAAGTTTCGCTTCTTCCGGGTATCCCAATATGGCGTTCCGCAAACTCGCCGTCGTTTTATTTTTATTGCATATCGTGACAATACGCTTGCCCATTATGCTTTCCCACATCCTCGCAGAGAGACTGGCATCCGTGACTTCATTTACGACCTCGGTCAAGACCTCTCTATCCAACTGCCAAATCACGTCCCACAATGGGGATTCGAGAGTTACGTTCATACAGAAACTCATGAGCCTTTCGACTCCACAGAGGAGGCCATACCGGTACGTTTCAGTCGTACAGCATCCGAGGGTACGCCCATCAGGACTTTTGATGTTCCTTTCCCAGCCATCGATACAGCTACAGTCTGGGGATGGGCGCAGGGTCATGTTGAGGCCACACGTATAGACAAGAAGCGTGAGGATGCCCTTTTTGTCCGTAACCCCGAATCGACTGCAAAACTTTGGCGTGTCAGTGCTAGCCGTCTGCGTCCGTTTACGGCAAGGGAATATGCCAGATTACAG
>CAMNHX010000147.1 GCA_946539945.1 uncultured Desulfobulbus sp.
CGGTAGTCTTGGAGATCTTTTGAATGTTATCAGAATGTTACACTCGTGTAAACACCCCCTAACATTCTCCCCCGCTTTGAACTGCAGGCGGGGGATTCCTACTGTCTTCAGACAAGGCTTCTTTGAGGGCAGACCTGCATTTCTTCGACGGATTCGCCTTGCTGGCGGCATGATATGCTCCTGTTCAGGAAATCCTACGCATTCACCTCCTGCACCCGCTCCAGAACCCAGTTGTCCGTGCCTGTGGGCCGCGCCCAGGTCCACTCTTCCGCAAACCTGACCGGCTCTGTGGTGCTGCCTTCCAGAACTGCACCGCTCTTCTCGTCCACTGTGTAGTCCAAAAGGTTGGCTGTAAAAAGCACTGTCACGAAATCTTCCTGACCGTCACTACCTGCATCCACAATTGCCGTTTTGCGGATGGAAATGTTCTCCAAGCGGTTGATCTGCCCTTTGGCGACCAGATCGCGGAGATACCCATCGTATTCGTTGGCAAGCTGGTTGCCCAAAAGATGGCGGATTGCAGAGAAATCGCGCCGCGTCCAGCCAGCCTGGATTCTGAAAAAGACATCCGAGGCCACTTCCAGAAAGTGGTTCTGGTCAAAACCGGGATCGTTGCGCAGAATATCGCTCAAGCCCTGCTGCGGTCCACCTGCCGGGCGGGAAAAGTCCTGCATTGGCTGGCCATAACCCCCGCCCTGCGGGGTCAGGTTGGGCGCAAAGACACTGCCTTCCGGCGAAGGCGGTCCATAGCCCGAAGCTGCAGGGGTGGGCTTTTTGATGAAACGGCGATAGAAGAAATAGCCTGCGCCTGCCAGCAGCAGAAGCGGCAGAATACCAATGCCCCCTCCTGAATTGCCGAACAGGGAGCCAAAGAGCAGCGCACCAATGCCTGCGCCCAGAAGACCGCCCATAAAGCCCTTGCCAAAGCTGCCCTGATTGCTGCCGGGCTGCTGCTTTGCTGGCGTGTTCTGGGGCGCGGAACGGTTGAAGGAGGAAGGCGCACGCCCGCCGCCACGTGCCCGGGCCTCGGCGTCGCTGGTCAAGGCGGTCCAGTCCACTGCGGCAAAGACCAGAAACACCATCAAAAAGGGGCCTAACCACTTCAGTTTCATCAAACTTTGCATAACTGTACCTCTTCTGGTGTGGGTGTGAACAGCTTGAGGGAACCTGCAAAAGAGCCGGGAAGCATGGAGTTTCTCAAGGTTCCCCGGCATGGCTTGGCTTTCAGGCGACAATCGCTTGCGCCACCTCGTCCAGGAGCGCCGGCGTATCCGCCTGAAGGCACTGCACAGGCGAACCCTTGGGCAGAATCTTTTTGACCAGCCCGGTGAGTACGTTCTTGGGACCCAGTTCCACGAACAGCTCCACCCCGTCTTTGAGCATGGCTTCCACAATCTCCAGCCAGCGCACGCGGGATGCGATCTGGCGGCTCATCAGCTCGCGGATCCGGGCCGGGTCGCGCTCAACACCTGCGCTTACGTTGAAGAGGACCGGGATTTCCGGGGCGTGGAAATCGATCTTCGCCATAAAGTCGGAGAAGTCCGGGACCGCGCCTGCCACCAACGGGCTGTGATTGGCCACGCTTACCTGAAGAGGAACAAATCTCTTTGCTCCCCTGTCCTTGAGCAGGCTTTCTGCGGCAGCCAGACCTTTGGCGTCGCCGGAAAGCACGATCTGCTGGGCTGTGTTGTGATTGGCCACCACAACCACGCCTTCCGGCTTACCCGTGTTCAGCGCCTCTTCCACCTGGGCCAGATCCAGCCCCAGAACCGCAGCCATGCCGCCCGGATTCTTCTGGCCTTCACGCTCCATCAGTTCCCCGCGCTTGGTGACCAGCGCCAGCGTGTCTTCAGCGGAAAGCACGCCTGCCGCGTGCAGGGCCGAATATTCGCCCAGACTGTGGCCTGCAGCATAGGCTGGCTTCCAGCCGGGCAGGCGCTTTTGTAGGTCCTGCCAGCACATCAGGTTGACCACGGTGAGCGCGGGTTGCAGGTAGAGTACCCGGGTGAGTTCCTCCAGGGGGCCGTCAAAGGAGAGTTTCTTGAGCGGAAAGCCGGAGATGCGCTCGGCAGAGTCCAGAAGCGCGGCGCAATCCGGGTTGTTTTCTACAAAGTCCCGGCCCATGCCCAGATACTGGGAGCCTTGGCCGGGAAACAGAATGGCTGTTTTTTTCATGACTGTTGTGAAAGAGAAGTTGAAGTTTGCGCACGCTTCTCTGCCCTTGGCTCCAGAATGAGCGAGT
Source organism: uncultured Desulfobulbus sp. (assembly GCA_946539945.1). GTDB lineage: Bacteria > Desulfobacterota > Desulfobulbia > Desulfobulbales > Desulfobulbaceae > Desulfobulbus. The sequence goes on from CAMNHX010000147.1 coordinate 2,243, forward strand.
TGAGCAGAAAAAGCGCCACACCCACGTTAATGGCCGCATCCGCAATGTTGAAGGCAGGCCAATGATGGGTTCCAATATAGAGATCCAGAAAATCAATGACATGAGAGAGTCGCAGGCGGTCAGTCAGGTTACCTGCCGCGCCGCCTGCGATGAGGGCGAGTGCCACGGTATAGAGCCTGCTGTGCCTGCCTATGCGGTACTGGAACACGCCAATGGCAGCCAGCGCCACCAGGTTGATAAGCACAAAAAAGACCTGCCGCCAGGCAGCGGGCTGTCCAGCCAGAATGCTGAAGGCGGCGCCGTTGTTGGTGACGTAGGTCAGGTTGAAAAAGCCGGGCAGGATCTCCCGGCTTTCGTACAGGCTGAACTGGCTGACGATCCAGAGCTTGCTGGCCTGATCCAGAACCAGCGTACCCAGGAACACTGCGGCAAAAAAGGCAAGGCGCATCAGTCCGGCATCCTCTTATCCGTTGAGACCGCGCACCACTGCGGCGCAGCGGCTGCACAGGGTCGGGTGATCAGACTCTTTGCCCACGCTTTCGCTGATCGTCCAGCAGCGTTCGCACTTCCCGCCCGGCGCGGGTCGGACCGCGATTTTCAGGCCAGCAATGCCTTCTGCCTCGGTGAAACTCACGGTCTCCTGCGGCTCGCCCAGTTTCAAGCTGGACACGATGCACAGCTCATGCACCAGATCCTGATGCCGGGCAATGAACTCTTGCCATTCTGCATCTGCCTGAACCAGTACCTCTGCGTCAAGGGACAGGCCAATGGCCTTGTCCTGTCGGGCCAGTTCCAGAACCCGGGTGATCTCACTGCGCAGAGTCAGCAGTTTTTGCCAGCGGTCCTCCAGTTCTTCGTCTTGCGGCAGATCAGAGAGGTCAGGCGCAGAGGCGAAGAAGACCGAGTTTGTGTAGTCTTCCTTGGACTCTTCCACACCGTAAAGGTGTTGCCAGCCCTCCTCTGCGGTAAAGCAGAGAATTGGGGCCATGAGCCGCAGGAGTCCGTCCAGAATGCGGTGGATCACGGTTTGCGCCGCACGGCGTTCCGGGCTGTCCGGGCCTGCGCAGTAGAGCCGGTCCTTCAGCACGTCCAGATAGATGTTGGAAATCGTGGTCCCGCAAAAGGTATAGAGGCTGTGATACACGATGTGGAACTCGTAACGCTCGTAAGCCTGGCACACGCGGTGGTTCAGGGTGGCAAAACGCTGGAGCGCCCAGCGGTCGATTTCAGTCAGTTTGTCGTAAGCGACCACATCTTTCTGGGGGTCAAAGTCGTAGAGGTTGCTCAACAGAAAGCGCAGGGTGTTGCGCAGTTTGCGGTAGGCGTCGCTCACGTGCTTCAGGATCTGGTCCGAGACCTTCATGTCGTCCTGATAGTCTTCACTGGACACCCAGAGCCGCAGCACTTCAGCGCCGTACTTGTCAATGATCTCCTGCGGGGCCACCACGTTGCCCACGGACTTGGACATCTTCTTGCCCTGACCGTCCACAGTATAGCCGTGGGTCAAAACGCCTCTGTAGGGAGCGCGTCCCCGCGTGCCCACACTGGCCAGCAGGGAAGACTGGAACCAGCCCCGATGCTGGTCGCTGCCCTCAAGGTAGAGATCTGCCGGGTAGCGCAGTTCCGGGCGGCGCTCCAGCACAGCAGCCCAGCTTGTGCCAGAGTCAAACCATACGTCCAGAATATCGCTTTCCTTCTTGAACTCGTGACCACCGCAGGAGCAGACTACATCTTCGGGCACAAAGGCTGCTGCCTCGTGGGTAAACCAGGCGTCTGCGCCCTCCTTGCGGAACAGCTCGTCAATTTTCTCGCAGACCGCCTCGCTCTTCAGGATTTCTCCGCATTTCGTGCAGGTGAGTACGGTCAAGGGCACACCCCAAGTGCGCTGGCGGGACAGACACCAGTCAGGCCGGGCTTCTATCATGCCGGAGATGCGCTGCTGTCCCCAGGCAGGTGTCCAGGTGACTTTTTCAATCTCTGCCAGCGCCTTCTTGCGCAGGTCCAGGGCCTCCATGGACACAAACCACTGCGGCGTGGCCCGGTAAATGACCGGCTTCTTGCAACGCCAGCAGTGCGGGTAGCTGTGCTCAAGCCTGCCTGACTGCACAAGTGCGCCGCAAGCCTGCAAGTCTTCAATAATGGTCGCGTTGACTTCTGGAATCTGCAGGCCCGCGTACTTGCCTGCTTCACTGGTGTACTTCCCCTCATCATCCACAGGCGAGAGGATCTCCAGACCGTAGCGCAGACCGGTCTGGTAGTCTTCCGCGCCGTGTCCGGGCGCGGTGTGGACGCAACCTGTGCCTGTGTCTGCGGTCACGTAGTCAGCCAGCATCAACAGGGAATCGCGCTCCATGAAGGGATGGCGGCAATGCTTACCCTCAAAGGTCCTTGCCGGAATTTTGACGAGGACCTGCCACTTGTCCTTCCCAAAGAGCTGCATACAGGGTTCCACCAGGGTCTCTGTGATAATGAAGACCTCACCCTCGCTTTCCACAGCGGCGTACAGGAAATCAGGATGCAGGGCAATGCCCAAGTTGGCGGGCAGAGTCCAGGGCGTGGTTGTCCAGATGAGCACAAAAACCTTTTTGCCTGCCAGCTCCGGAGCAAGGATGGCCGGGTCTCCGGCAAAGGGAAATTTCACATACACAGAGGGCGAGCTGTGGTCTGCATAGTCAACCTCTGCCTCGGCCAGGGCTGTGCCGCAGGTGGAGCACCAGTACACTGGCTTTTTCGCCTGGACCACTGCGCCAGAGAGCAGAAAACGGTTGAACTCCTGAGCAATGTCTGCCTCATAGTCCTTGGTGAAGGTGAGGTAGGGATTCTCCCAGTCGCCCAGAACGCCCAAACGCTTGAACTGTTCGCGCTGGGTCTTGATCCACTTTTCCGCGTACTTGCGGCAGGCGGCGCGCTTGCTCACCGGTGGAATGCCGCGCTTCCTGTCACCC
>CAMNHX010000148.1 GCA_946539945.1 uncultured Desulfobulbus sp.
GGATATGGGATTCCATGTCAGCCGGGCCTGTGGCGCAGTTGAGACCAAAGGCAAAGAGCGGAAAGGGCGCAAAGGTGGCGCAGGCTGCGGCAATGTCTGTGCCCAGAAGCATGGTTCCGCTCTTCTCCATCGTGACCGAGACCATGACCGGCACAGTTTTGCCCAGCAGTTCCTGTACGGCAAAACAGGCAACAAGGGCGGTTTTGGTCTGGAGCAGATCCTGGCAGGTTTCAATGATGAACAGATCCACCCCTGCCTCCAGAAGGGCGCTCATCTGCTCCCGGTAGGCGCTGGCCAGCTCGTCAACCTCAATATGACCCAAGGTGGGCAGTTTGCTGCCTGGTCCGATGGAGGCAGCCACGTACACGTCGGGCTTGTTGCCAATGGCTTTGCGGGCGTTCTGCACTGCAGCCCGGTTGATGGACTCAACCCGGTCCTGCAGGCCGTATTCAGCCAGGACCACGCGATTGGCGCCAAAGGTATCGGTTTCCAGCACCATAGCGCCAGCCTCCACAAAGCGGCGGTGCAGCTCAACAATGACTTCCGGCGCGTTCAGATTCAGGATTTCGTTGCAGCCTTCGCGGCCCTCCCAGGCTTCTGCCGGAATCGGCATATCCTGAAGGTTAGTGCCACAGGCTCCATCTATGATGACAAGCGGATGTTCAACAAGGTTCATGGTTTTCTCGTGCAGGGGTTGGGAAAAGCTGCCGTGTTCAGGCAAGGCTTGGGGCCATACCAGAATCTCTCCACAGGCTGACACTGCCCTGTCCTGCCGCCGAATGGAGAAGACGGGAAAATAGGCGAAGACAGGGAAAAAGACAAGGTGCTTCGCTCTCTGCCGCTCCGGCATGAAGACCGGGGTCTCCGCGCCAAATATCGGATGAAGTGCTTGTCAAGACTTTCTTCTTTCCGTAAGATAACCGGATTGCAAATTGTTCCTGTTTTTCCCGGAGGCAAAACATGACAGAAGCGGCAAGCGGCGCAGTAATTCTGGCTGCCGGCAAGGGCACGCGCATGAAGTCGGAGAAGGCCAAGGTCCTGCACGAGGTTTTTTACCAGCCCATGGTGCGCCACGTGATCAGCGCGGTCCTGGAGGCAGGTGTCCTGCGCGGCGTCTGCGTAATTGGACACCAGAAAGAGGCTGTAGCCCAGGCATTGGACGGGCTACCGGTGGAGTGCGTAGTTCAGGCAGAGCAGAAGGGCACAGGCCACGCAGTCCTCTGCGCCCGCGAGGCCTGTTGCGGACTGGCGCAGATTCTCATCGTGTGCGGCGATACCCCGCTGATCAAGGCGGAAACCCTGCGGGCCATGCAGGATCAGCATCGGGAAAGCGGGGCCACGCTCACCCTGATGACCACAGAACTGGACAATCCCTTTGGCTATGGCCGCATTCTGCGCGGGCCAGACAACGAACTCATGGCGATTGTGGAGGAAAAAGACGCCAGCCCCGAAGAGCGGCGGATTACGGAAGTCAATGCGGGCGTGTACCTGGCCAGGGCAGACTTTCTCTTTCAGGCGCTCTCCCAGGTGGGTACGGACAACAGTCAGGGCGAAATGTACCTAACTGATATTGCAGCCATTGCCCGACGCGAGGGCAAGAAGGTCCAGCCCTTTTTGCATCCTGTGGCGCAGGATGTGCTGGGCGTGAATTCGCGGGTGGAGTTGGCCCAGGCTGAAGCGGTTCTGCAGGCGCGACGCAACCGGGAACTGATGCTCTCTGGCGTGACCATGCTGCATCCACCAAGCACCCGGGTTGCGCCAGACTGCGAACTAGGGAGGGACTGCCTGCTGCACGCCCAAACAACAGTGGAAAACGGCTCCCGTTTGGGGCCGGGCTGTGTGCTTGACCAGGGCGCGATTCTGCGCAACTGCACTGTGGGCGCGGGAGCGTGGATTGGCGCGTACAGCGTTCTGGAAAACCGGCAGATTGCGGACGGCGAAGTTGTTGCGCCGCTGTCCAGAGGGTTGTGAGGAGGTAAACAACCCCGCCCTGAAGGGCGGAGCTTTATGGTCAAGAGCCAGAGACTCTTGCCACATTGGGGCGGTTTACAGCGCCCCTTGATTGCCTGAAAAGGAAACCAAGGCTTGCAAGGTTTTGACCTGCATTCAGGTCAGCGTGGGCAAGCCTGCCACAAACCGGACAAGAAAAACGATGCCTTGCACATGGCGTCTTTTGAGCCAGAGACTTTCCGCCAAAGCTGTTTGGGGAGCCGTTGCATTGAAGACGCTTGCGAAGGTTCAGAACTTGTCGCGTACAAAGCAAAGCCTATCACAAACCTTCAACACACGCAACACGGAGGGGCGCTTCCTCCCTGGCATGAATGCCGGGGTCTCCGCGCCAAATATCGGATGAAAATGAAAGGAGTACGCCCATGAGCGAAGCACGCGAGCGGATTGAAGCCTGGCTCAAGGCCCATGAAAAGCCGTCCATCCATATCGAGTATAAAAAACCGGAAGCGCCCCTGCCTGTGGGCGCGAGCAAATTCGGGGGCTGCCCGGACCTGCCCGCCGGGTTTGTCTGGCCGCGCTTCAAGGGCGGGGAGGAGCTTTGGGATGATGACCGGGTGGATATGGAACGCCCGCTGTCATTCATGGCGCAGTTTGATTTGGCCGAGGTTTCCGCCTTGGATGCCGCCGGACTTTTGCCCAAAGCCGGGCATCTGGCGTTTTTCTATGACTATGAAAGCAGTCCCTGGGGCGACTTGGAACACAAGGGCTGTGCTCGCGTGTTCTATTTTCCGCCGGAGGCTGCATTGGAGCGCACGGTTCTGCCTGATGACATGGAGAAGGAAGCCCATATCCCGGAGTTGGCCTTGTCGTTTTCGCAGCGCATGAGCGTACCGGGTGACGTTGCCTTGCCAGAGGAATTGGAGGATTTGGTGGATGATTTGGAGAAAGAGGAAACAGAAGATTGGCCAACAGTCGGCGGCTGCAAGCTTCTGGGTTGGGCGGACCCGGTGCAAGGTTCAGTAGAGGAGGAATGCCGCTGGACGGTTGACAAGCAGGAGGGAGAAGAAGGAGCGGATGTCGAGGCGCGTACTGGCGGCTGGATGCTGCTGTTGCAGTTTGACGAAGTTCATGTCCCGGATTACGCGGACGTGTGCTTCGGCGACGCTGGGACGCTCTATTTCCTGATTCGCCGTCAGGATTTGGCGGCGCTGGATTTTGAGAACATCTGGGCACTGTGGCAGTGCCACTGATGAGAACAAAAAGCCCCGCCGGGAAGGAGTCAACCGATTCCACAGGCGGAAAAAGTGAAAACGGAAATGCTCTAATTTTATGACAGCGGAACCAGAGCCTATGCTGAATAACAGTAACATGGAACAATTCCGGCAGGAAGTTGAAACCTGCGCGACCTTTTTGCGCGAGCGCCTGCCCCTTCTCCCCGAAATCGTCATCCAACTCGGCACCGGCCTGGGCGAACTGGCGGACGCCCTGGAAGACGCCGTCAGCATCCCCTACGCCGAGCTGCCCCACTTCCCGCGCTCCACGGTGCAAAGCCACAGCGGCAACCTTGTCGTCGGCAAAATCGGGGGCAGAGGCGTGGCCATCCTGCAAGGCCGCTTTCACCACTATGAGGGTTACAGCGCACGCAGGGTAGGCTTTCCCATCCGGGTCATGGCGGAGTTGGGCGCGAGAACCGCGCTCATCACCAACGCCAGCGGCGGCCTGAACCCGGACTTCCAGCCCGGAGAACTCATGCTCGCCTGCGACCACATCAACCTCCTGCCCGACAATCCCCTGCGCGGCCCCAACGTGGACGCATGGGGCCCCCGCTTTCCCGACTGTTCCCAGCCCTACAACGAACATCTGCGCCACGCCCTGCGGGAAAGCGCCGCCTCGCTGGACATGCCCCTGCGCGAAGGTGTCTATATCTGCGTGCCTGGCCCCAGTCTGGAAACTCCAGCGGAAACCCGCTTCTTCCGGCAGATCGGCGCAGACGCCATCGGTATGTCCTCTGTGCCTGAAGTCCTTACCGCGCTGCACGCGGGAATGCGCGTGGCCATGATTTCAGTCATCGCCAACGTCAACAACCCGGACAACTTCGCGGCCATCCGCCTCGAAGACATCATCGCTGCGGCCCAGGCCGCTGAACCCCGGCTGCGGCGGCTCATCCTCCACTTTTTAGGAAGACCATGAACACAGCACTTCCCTAAAAAACACCGGACGGGAACATGAACAAAAAGAATCGACAACTCTTTAAAGCGGTGGAAGCGGGCGATGCGGCCCAAGTGAGTGCGCTGCTTGACAGAGGGGGCGCTCCAAACGCCATCAAAAAAGATGGTTGGACGGTACTCATGTCGGCTGCACGGGAAGGCCATGCGGAGGTGGCCCGCATCTTGCTCAAGGCCCAGGTCGACCCGAATGCCGCCTATAGAAAAAGCTGGACAGCGCTCATACTGGCTGCACAGAAAGGACATACGGACGTGGTCCGCGTCTTGCTTGAGGCCCAGGCTGACCCAAACGCCGTCGGAGAAAAGGGCTGGACGCCGCTTATGTCAGCGGCAGAGCTTGGTTATGCAGACATAGTCCGCCTCTTGCTTGAGGCCCAAGCCAACCCAAATGCCGCCTATAAAGAGGGCTGGACAGCACTCATGTCGGCAGCGGAGCATGGTCATACGGAGGTGGCCCGCCTCTTGCTTGAGGCCCAAGCCAACCCAAATGCCGCCAAAGAAGATGGTTGGACAGCACTCATGTTGGCAGCGGAGCATGGTCATACGGAGGTGGCCCGTCTCTTGCTGGAGGCCCAAGCCGACCCGAATGCCACCAAAAAAAACGGCAGTACGGCGCTCATATTGGCTGCGGCGAAAGATCATGCGGACCTGGTCTGCCTCTTGCTTGCCGCCCAAGCTGATCCAAACGCCTCCCAAAAAGAGGGCTGGACAGCGCTCATGTGGGCTGCACAGGAAGGCCATACGGATGTGATCCGCGCCTTGCTGGAGGCCCAGGCTGATCCAAACGTCGCCCAAGAAAGAGGCTGGACAGCGCTCATGTCAGCTGCACAGGAAGGCCATGCAGAGCCAGCCCGCCTCTTGCTTGAGGCCCAGGCCAACCCGAATGCCACAGATAAAGAGGGCTGGACAGCGCTCATGTCAGCTGCGCAGAACGGCCATACGGAGGTGGTCCGCCTCTTGCTTGAGGCCCAGGCCAACCCAAACGC
>CAMNHX010000149.1 GCA_946539945.1 uncultured Desulfobulbus sp.
GCATAAATATAAAAAATATTCCATGCAACGGAACTTGTTTGAAGTTACCTCACAGAGTTCTTGCGTCAAGGATATTCTTGAACAAAATGTCGATAAAAAATATGACTGTTCTCAAGAGTTTACCGAACAACTCCACAATGCTATTGGAGAGGATTTGGAGAAATTGCACGGGTATCGTTTGATTGATTATAGGGGTGGGCAGTCCCTCCATTCGTGGGAATTGGGTATCAAGGGAAAATGTTCTCAAGCAGAGAGAGAATTCATGAATTTATTGATTAAAAACAGAAGAAAACATAAATTTGGAACTGAACAGGATGGAAAAAAATTAACTCTTGAACAAATAAAGACTTTTTATAAACAGGACGATATTCTGGAAATCATAGAGTCATTATTACAGAAAAAGTATCTTGCTCTCGAAGAGGGCAAATATAATCCAGTCTGTGGTAATATGTCATTTGAAGTTTTCAAATTTCTTGATCCTGACAGTATTGCAATAACCTTGACCTCATCTGATGCGAATCGCTTGGGAATCATTCAAAACAGGAGGGCGAGAAGAATCACTCCTCGGGAGTGCGCCCGTTTACAGGGTTTTCCTGATTCTTTTCAGCTTCATCATAATGATGCCTGTTCATACAAACATTTAGGGAACTCTGTTTCTGTTCCTGTTATTTCTGCAATATTTGATGACTTTATCAAACAAAACATTGCAAAATTGCAGTGGAGATAAAGGGATCATCTCTTTGAATCAACTCACAGACTCATTACTTGGGAGGCAACTATGCAGACGCAAATACCGGTATCTCAAAAAAGTCCCTTTTTTATCAGGCAGTTATGAATTCACACAGTCGGAGGCAAGAGGATATGGGTGATAACGACAACACCACTACTGCGGGTCAGGTAGGTAAAAAATTCCTTGACCTAGAAGTCATGCGCATTGTCGCGATTTTTTTCGTTATCTTCAATCACACCGGCAAGGATGGCTCTTTGCTGTTCATCAGTCAGCCGCTGGGAGGAGGCAGATTTTGGTTGTATATGGTGTTGTCTGTTTTCTGTAAGTTTGCAGTTCCCCTGTTTTTTGCCATATCCGGGGCCTTGCTACTGGGCAGAGAACCCGAACCCTTGGCCAGGCTTTGGCGACGGAGAATTGCACCGATGCTGATTATGTTGGTCGGTATTTCAGCACTGTATTATGTAGCTTACATGGTTGTCTATGGAAACGTCAATTTTGGTATTGCTGATTTTATAGAATCCCTGTGTACAAACAATATTGCTGCTCCATTATGGTTCCTGTATGCTTATATATCCTACTTGATAGTTTTGCCTTTTTTACAGTCAATGACAAAATCGTTGAAATATGAACACTATTATTATTTTATGGCCATCGCCGCTGTGTTCAATGGGATCATTCCTGCCATTGAGTATCTGGCGACAAACGGGGCGTCATTATATAATAATATGTTTAATCAATATTTTATGGTTGCCAATCTTCTGTTGTATCCGTGTATTGGATATTTTATACAGAATAAATTTGAGATAACTGTAAAAAAATTGATTGTATCTTGGGGAGTCAATGCACTCACTATAGCTTTTACCTGTTTTATGACGTTTTGTTCCTATAAAAATAATGGAACACTTCCTGAACTTGATATGAATGTCTTCTATAATAGTTTTTCTTTTATCAATATGATATGCGTATTTATGACAATAAAGTACATTTTCATGCGCATTAAATGCAAAAAGATTGAAAACTTTATCTATTTGCTTGGTGGATGCGTATTTGGAATATATATTTTTCACCCTGCTTTATTAAGAATGAGGTCATTTGTTCTTAAAGATCTCATGGCAATAGGCATGAACGATCTGTTTGCCATTTTGCTTGTCTGCTTCTGCGTTCTCATGATAACATTTGGGTTCATCCTGTTGCTCCGAAAGATACCGTTCATGAATCGCGTGTTGTAGGCTGAAACGTAGAGTGTACTGCCGTTCCGCATGGCCCTTGCCGTGTTGCTCACTCTTTAGAGTGTTTCTGCTTTGTCTTTTTACTGCTTTCACTGCTTCACTGGAAAGTCTGCATTTCCCGCTTCGCTGGAAAGCCTGAAGCGCGAAGCGCTGAAGAATCCCACGGAGAATACCGGGAAGACGGCAGGAGATGGACTTGTACTGCTTCGCTGAAAAGTCGTTTCGCTCGACATGACATAAAAAGTGAAAACAGAAATGCTCTAGGTCAATCAGCTGTGCCGGGTCAACCCGAACAGCCAGGGCCAGCATGGACGGACCGGACAGTTTTCTCTTTACAAATTCCATCTAATACAAGTTTTTATACAGTGGAAATAAAGTAACCATTACCCTGAATCAACTCACAGACCCATTGCCTGGGAGGCAACCATGCAAACACAAACACCTGTACTTCTTGCCATTCTGGACGGCTGGGGCATTGCGCCGGACGGTCCGGGCAACGCGCCCCATCTCGCGCAAACCCCGAATCTGGACAGCTTTGTCCGCGACTTCCCATCCACCCAGCTCACTGCCCACAACGGCGCGGTCGGCCTGCCCGAAGGTCAGATGGGCAACTCTGAAGTTGGTCATCTCAACATTGGCGCGGGCCGGGTGGTGTATCAGGACTTCACCCGCATCAACAAAGCCATAGAGGACGGCTCCTTTGCCAGCAATGCGGCTCTGAACACGCTTTTCGACACTGTTGCCAAAGAGGGCGGACGCTTGCATCTTTTGGGCTTGCTCTCGGATGGCGGGGTGCATTCCCACATCAATCACCTGAAGGCCCTTCTTGAGATGGGCGCGACCAAGGGGATGCAGGACCGCGTTTTCATTCACTGCTGCATGGATGGGCGCGATACCCCGCCCGAGAGCGGCAAGGGCTACATGGAAGAACTGATGACCATCATCCGGGAGAGCGGTTGCGGCAAGGTGGCGACCATCATCGGGCGTTACTGGATCATGGACCGCGACAAGCGCTGGGACCGGGTGGAAACAGCCTGGAAAGCCCTGATGCAGGGCGAAGGCACAGCAGCAAGTGACCCGGTTCAGGCTGTGGCTGACGCCTACAGTCGCGGCGAGACTGATGAGTTCATCAAGCCGCTTGTGCTGCAGGTGGACGGCAAGGCCGCAGCCACGGTTCAGGACGGCGATTCGCTCTTTCTCTTCAACTTCCGCGCAGACCGGATGCGCCAACTCTGCCACGCCCTCACAGACGCAGACTTCACCGGCTTTGACGCAAGCACCCGCCCCAAACTGCGGCAGCTTGTCACCATGACCGAGTATGAGGCGGATTTTCCTTTTCCCGTGGCCTTTCCGCCCCAGAGCATGATCCATATTCTGGGCGAAACCGCCAGCAAGGCGGGCCTGAAGCAGCTCCGCATTGCGGAAACCGAGAAATACGCCCATGTCACCTATTTTTTCAACGGTGGCGCAGAAGAACCCTTTGCCGGTGAGGAACGGGTACTGATCCCCTCGCCCCGGGACGTGGCTACCTATGATCTCAAGCCGGAGATGAGCGCCCGGGAGATCACGGATACCCTGCTGGCGCGGCTGACCGAGGCAGAACAGGCTGACGCGCCCTTTGCCCTGATTGTGCTCAACTTTGCCAACGGCGACATGGTGGGGCATACCGGTGTTTTGCCTGCAGCTGTACGGGCCTGTGAGACTGTGGACGCCTGTCTGGGCCGGATACGGGACTTTTTCCAGACCCGGGGCTGGACCATGCTGATTACCGCAGATCACGGCAACTGCGAGACCATGCTGGACGCGGACGGAGGGCCGCACACGGCGCACACCACCAATCCCGTGCCCTTCCTCGCAGTGGCGGACAGTCTGAAAGGCGCAAAGCTCCGTGAAGGTGGAGCGCTGCGGGACATTGCGCCTACAGTGCTGCACCTTCTGGGACTGCCCAAGCCCCCGGAAATGGACGGTGACTCACTGCTGTGAGCGGTTTTTTCGCCTGTTGCCAGGCAAAAAAACCGCACCAGAGGCAGCCTCGCCGGAGAACTTGAGCGTTTCCACAGGGTATCCAAGTCCGGGGACAGTCAGGTTCCCGGCGAGACAAACAGGACAGAGAGCTTTTTTCTTCACGGAGCGAGTATGCGTATTCTGTACTATGACTGCTTTTCAGGCATCAGCGGCGATATGAACCTGGCTGCACTTTTGGCCCTGGGCGTGGATCCCGGACATCTACAGGCTGAACTGGCAAAGCTGGGCTTGGACGATGAATTTTCGCTGCACATCAGCCGGGAAACCCGAAGCGGCATTCAGGGGCTGCGGGTGGACGTTCTTCTGCGCAATAACGAGCAGGAACACGGCACAGCGCAAGGCCATGAAGAACACCATGCGCACGCCGAGCACGCGCACCCCCATTACGAAGAGCACGCCGGGCATCATCACGATCACAAAGACCATGCCGGGCATCACCATCATGGACACGGAGACCATCACCATCACGGAGACGAAGACCACGCCGGGCATCATCACGACCACGAAGACCATGCACACCACCATCATCATGGCCGCAACTTTGCGGAGATTCGGGCGCTGATCGAAGCGTCTGCACTGGAAGCGGCAGTCAAAGAGACTGCCCTGACCATTTTCCAGAAAGTGGCTGAAGCCGAGGCCCAAGTCCACGGTAAGGCGATAGATGAGGTGCATTTTCACGAGGTCGGCGGTGTGGACTCCATTGTTGACATCGTGGGTGCAGCCATCTGCCTGCACAGCTTGCAGGTGGAGGAGGTCTGGTCTGGCGTGCCGGAATTGGGCGGGGGTTTTGTCCGCTGTGCGCATGGACTCATGCCAGTGCCTGCGCCAGCCACAGAAGCCATTCTGCACGGCCTGCCTACGCGGCGCGGCGGTGCGGACTTTGAATGTACCACGCCCACAGGAGCGGCCATTCTGGCGGCAACTGTGAGCCGCTTCATCGATGCGCCGCTGCTGACCGTGGAGAAGAGCGGTTACGGTATTGGGCATCATGCAGACGGGGAGCGCCCCAACCTGCTGCGCGTGCAGCTTGCCGAAACCTCGATTCCTGCCGGCCAGGGCGGGGCGGAAACTGTGGCGGCCCGGCTTGTGCAGTGCAATTTGGACGACATGAGCGGTGAAGAGATCGGCGCTTTAATGGACCTGCTTCTGGCAGAAGGCGCGATGCACG
>CAMNHX010000150.1 GCA_946539945.1 uncultured Desulfobulbus sp.
CATCGCGGCCTTGGCCTGCTTCTCATAGTCTGCCGCCTGCTTGGCGAGTATCTGCCACTTCTGCTTTTCGGTCTTGGTGGTGTCCAGTTCCAGCAGTTCTTCAGACAGCGACTTCTGGCGGTCTGCCACCTCTTCGCTGGATTCTTTCAGCCGCTGGTAATAGTCCTTGACCGCAGACGCAGCTTCTTCTGCGGCCTGCTTCTGCGATTCTGCCCATTCACGGGCTGCCTCTTCAGCAGCCCGCGCTGATTCTTCCGCAGCCCGTGCAGATTCCTCCAATGCCTGCTGCTGGGCCTCGGCCATCTGCTTTGCCGCAGATTCTGCCTCGGCAAAGGCTTCCTTGCCTTGTTCCAATTCTTCAGTGAGCGTTTCGCTGGTCTTTTCCTGCCTCTCTTCAGTCTGCCCAGACAGCCTGCCACCTCGCGCCTTCTGCCTGGACTTCCGGCGCTGCTTCTCTGCCTTTGCCTCTCTCTGCCTCTCCAGCCGCTCCTGTTCCTTGGCTTCTGCTTCAGCCCTGTCCCGCGCCTCGGCTTCGGCCTCCTCTTTGGCCTGCGCCTCTGCTTCAGCCTGCCTTTCCGCTTCCTCTGCTGCCTTGCGCCTTGCCTCTTCAGCTTCAGCAGCCTTGCGTTCCTTCTCCTTCCTCCTTTGGCGCTCTTCCTCTGCCCTGTTTTCCTTGTCCAGCTTGATTTTCAGCTTGCCCTGTTCACGGGCATAGGCAAGCTCTTCATCTTGCCTTTTGCGCTCATCTGCCTGCCGGGCCTTGGCCTCGGCTTCAGCCATCTTGCGCTCGGTCTTGTCCAGGCGGGTAGTCTCTTTCTCGTAATCCTTCTCCGCTCGCGTAATGTTCTTTTCAGCCTCATGGATTGCCCGCTTGTCGCCCTCTTTCTTTGCCGCCTCCAGTTCTTCGGCCAGCAGCTTCATCTTCTCTTCATGGGCTTCTTCAAGCTCTTCACGCTCGGTTTGAATATCCTCAAGGGATTGCTGATGAGCAGCATGACGGGCTTCGGCCTCGGCTTCAATGTGGGCCAGCGCGTTTTCATGGGCTGCCTTGGCTGCTTCCTCTTCAAGCTGGATGTATTGCAAGCGCTGCTCATGCTCAAAGCGGGCAGTTTCATCCTCATGGGCTTCAGTCTCGCGCTTCTCTTGCTCGTCTATATCATCAAGGGCCTTTTCATTGCCCTGTTTTTCAGCCTCCTTGCGCTCTTGGGCAAGCTGGGCCATTCGTTGCTCGTGAAGCTCTTTCTGCCGGTCAAGCTCTTTGGTGTTTTCAGGCAGTTCCTTTTCCCGCTCCAGACGCTCATCCCAATCAATCTCATCTGCTCTCTGCTTATGCCTGATTGCAGCCAGCTTTTCCTGACGGGCAAGCTCTTCATCAAAGGCCCTTTCTTCACGGTGGCTGCGCCTGTCTGCCAGTTCCTCATCAATTTCAGCGAGTCTGTCCTTGCGGGCTGCAGCCTTGGCATCCCAGTTGGATTGCCCGAACTCTTCATCCAGTATGTCTTGCGACAGTTCTCCGGGCGCTTTGCGCTTCTTTTCTCCTCCTGATTTGTCTTCATCCTGTTCTTCTCTGGCCCTGTTCAAGCGGGCTTCCTTGAAGACCTCGGACGAGGTTTTCTCGCCACGCTGCTTCTTGCTCCAGTCGTCTTGGCCTTTTTCAATATCCTTGAGCAAGACCTCGTAGGCTTCCTTGGCTGCTTCAATCTCACGGTCAACAGTTTTCGTGTCGCCGCCACTGATGAAGGCCCACATCCTCTTGGCTGCCAGCATTACCCGGTCAAAGGCGTAAATCAGGCTTGCTCCAGACTTGCGTACAATGTCAAAGTTATTGAGAATGTCGCCAAGGAACCAGCCGCCAGCAAAGGCCATACCGATATTGAAGAGTGTTGTCAGCGCTCCAGAGAGCTTGCCCATGCCTGCTGCTGCTGTGCCTGCACTTGCAGCAGTACCCGTCAGTTTGGCAGACAGCCCGGTAGCCGCAACACCGGCCTGTGTCATGCTTGCTGTGGCTACTGGGCCAACCTTTGCCAGTTCTGCATTGAGTTCAGCTGCACTGATTCTGGCCCTTTTCATCTCAAGGATAAGTGCAGGCAGGGCGACAGTGGCTTTGACAAGACTGCCCAAGCCTGATTTCCAAAGCAGGAATCCAGCCCCAACAACAGTCAGGATGCTGGCTACAGTTTTCAGAGGGCCAGGCAGTTTGGAAATGGACGTAAGCAGAGTTGCCAGAGCATCTGCAACAACGGCAATGGATGGGCCAACACTTTCACCAAAGGCAATGGCAATGGCAGAAATGGCTGCAAACAGGCGGCGCATACTACCCATGAAGCCGGATTCCATGTGGTCACTGATTTCCTTGGCCTTGCCGTCCACGTCTTCCAGCTTGTCGCCCATGTCGCGGATTGCCTTGCCGCCCTGCCCCAGAAGTGTCTGCATGGCCGGGCCTGCACGCAGACCAAAAAGCTCCATTGCCTCTGCACCGTCAATGCCGCCCACCTTGAGTTCGTCAATGATCTTGTCAAAATCCCGCATCGTGCCATCAGTGTTGCGTATGCTGACTCCATACTTGTCCAGAATGGCTTGCGCTTCTTCAGTGGGATTGACCAGACGAACCATTGCCCCGCGCAGGGCAGTGCCTGCCATTGACGCCTTGAAACCACCGTTGGCAAGTGCCATCAAAAGGGCAGTGGTGTCCTCAATGGAGTAGCCAAGCGCATTGGCTACCGGGCCGCAATAGACCATTGCTTCAGACAACTGCTGCAATGAGGTTGCAGCCCCGGTAAAACCAGCAGTCATCACGTCGGCAACGTGCTGGACGGTGTTGTTTGTATCACCTCCAAACTGGGTAAAAATGTTGGTGATTTTGTCTGCCGCTTCAGCTACCTCCATGCCTGAAGCAGCGGCAATATGCAGGGCTGAAGGGATGGTTTCCAGAATTTGGTTTGCATTCAGACCAGCGGCTGCCAGTTCACCCATGCCAGCAGCAGCTTCGCTTGCCGTGTAGCGGGTGGTTGCGCCCAACTCCAAGGCTTTGGAGTTCAACTGCTCAAACTGCTCTGCTTGCGCACCAGTCAGGGCTTGCACCTTGAGCATGGACGACTCAAAGTCGCCGAACTGCTTCAGCCCTGCGGCAAGCAGGCCCAAGGCAGCCATTGCAGCCGCTACCTTTTGCCAAGACGTGCCTATCTGGGCCACTCGCTCATTCAGGCTTTCGGTCTGGCTGTGCAGTTCCCGAATGCGCTGCTTGGCAGTCTGCATGGCCTGCGCCAGTTCCTTGCCGCTCAACTTGCCGGAACGGGCCAGAGTCTGATAGGCTTCCTGTACCCGGACAATTTCAGCCCGTATGTCTTTGTGGGCTTTCAGACCAAGGAAGTCGCGGGCCTGCGCCACCTGCCGGGTCTTCTCATATTCAGCCTGAAGCTGGCGCTGGGTTGTGGCGAGATTCCTGGTGGAAATGCCTGCTTCAGCAAGCGACTGGCGCAGGCCATGCAGCGCTTGCTGCTGGTCAGTATAGACGCCTTTCAAGCTGGCTGCTGTTGCCTTGGCCTGCTCAAAAGCCTGCCTATTGGCGTTCAGGGCCTTGGCGTTTTCATGGATTTTCTGCTCATAGTCGGAGATGCTCTGCCTGGCTTCAGAGTAGGCGGTCCTGGTCTCCTTTATGCTTGCAGCAATATCCCTTTGTGCTTTTCGTGCCCCGGAGAGAGCTGTACCCAGTGAGGCATACTTGGCCTTGGCCCGGTCAAGGGAGGCTGTATCAGCATTGCGGTCTGCCTGAAGCGCTTTGAGTTCCTGCCCGGCTTTCCTGTACTCCTCTGTCAGCCTGCCTGTAAGAGTTTTGGCCTGATCAAGGTTGCCCCGTTGTCGGGCAAGGGTTTCATCAAGTTGGCTGACAGAGGTGCGGGCTGCATCAAGACCGCGTTGCAGTTCCTGTCCGAAACTGCCCTTGTCCTTGATTTGCCGGGCCAGTTCAGCAACTTCCTTCTGGGTCTTGGACAGGGCGGATGAAGTCTCTTGTGCGTTTTGCTTGAGCCTGGTGAAGCCCTGTACCTTGGCAAGGTTGGACTCAAGGTTGCCCAGGCTCTTTGAGGCGGTCTGTACGCCGGATGCAAGGCTACGTCCGGCGCTCTCCATGCTGGAGAAACCCTCCGCATAGCTCTTGATAACGCTGTGCCCTTTCCCGACAACCTGAAGGACTATGTCAACAACCCGGCTTGCATCTGCCATTACTTGCTCACTTTCATTCCAAGAACCCCGGCCAGCCCCAGTGCTGCCTTGCGGGACTGTTGCGGCGTGACTTCCTGTAGCGCCTTTTTCTGCCTTTTGTCAGACTGGTTCTGACTGATGAAGCGCTTCAGGCCGTCAAAGGTTGCATTATGGGCCACCCATTGGGAGAGGGTTTCACTGCGCCGCCGGTGGGCATCCAGCCTGTAGGCTGCCACTGCATAGCGACCAAAGAGATGAGGCGGAAACCCGGTAATCTGCCGGTGCGAATGCCCATGCTCAATCAGAAACTGTGCCGCCTCGGCCAAGCCCCAGCGTTCCTGCCCCGGCTCTACGGGGCCAGCAACTTTCCCAGGTAGCTTAAAGCCTCGGTCAGGCCCTCTTGAGAGGCAAGGTTGACATTGATGATTTCAGTCACCAGGGCCAGCCCTGCCGCAATCGGCAACTTGGGCACATCCTCACGGTCAAGCCCGCAGGCCATCTCAATCAGTTCCGGGCAGTTGGCAGCCACATATTCAAAGAGACGCCCCATGCCAGCCTCGGAGGTCAGAGCCTTGCCGGTCGTGAAACCCTCATCTGCCATTGCCTCCCTGATACCCGCATAGACCTGTTTGAGTCGGGCCAGTTCAGCAATGGTGTAAGGCCGCACAGTCAGGATTTTCCGTCCGACTTTGACTGTCTTGCCTTGGAGCAGTTCGCTCCAGTCTTGTTCGTCGAGCTTGATGGTGTCTGCCATTGTTCAATCCGTAAAGGTGTTGTTGCTCTAATCGGTAATGACAACAGTGCCAAAAGGGCTGTCCGGGTGGTTGGCATTGTCAGCCTGAATCTCGCCTTCCAGTTCAATCTGCATCCATTCTGCGCCATCAGTCAGCAACACCGTGTCGCCGGTAGGGGTAAAGGATACACTCCAGAAGGTAATCTGCTGATTG
>CAMNHX010000151.1 GCA_946539945.1 uncultured Desulfobulbus sp.
CCTACGACAACATACCGAAACCTCAACAAAAATCCTTAATTTGACGACATTGCCTATTCCCCCAGGTCTCATTATCTCTCCACAGGCTGACACCGCTATGTCCTGCCGCCGAGTGGAGGAAATAGGCGAAGACCGGGAAAAAGGCAAGTGGAGTTGCGCTATCCATTCCCGGCGCTTCAGGGCGGGGCTTTCCGCGCAGCCCGGTAAAGTTGAGGAAGATTATAAAAACGGCAATTCAGCTTGTCGGCTATTTTGCAAGGTTCCCTGAAGTGGATACAAATCTCGCTCACCGTGCAGGCTTTGCCCTGCCCAAAAGCAGCGCCTCCAGCCTGGGCAGCACATCGCCCAGCTCATAGCGACTGACAATGGTCTGGCGGGCCGCCTGACGCAAGGGCTGCAAGGCTTCCTGCTGGTCCAGCGCCCGCAGGATGGTTTTGGCCAGCGCCCTTGGCGTGAAAAAATCGCAGAGTAGCCCGTTTTCCCCGTCCCTGATGGCTTCCCGCACCGGTCCGGTGTTTGAGGCTACCACCAGACAGCCACAGGCCATGGACTCCAGAAGTGACCAGGACAGCACAAAGGGCCGCGTCAGGTACACGTGGACGCTTGAGCGCCGCAAAAGCTGGCGATACAGGTTATAGGGCAGGGACCCGACAAAGTGCACCCGGTCTGGCGGTAGCTTCACCTGGGAGAGCATGAATTCCTTCCAGCTCTTGCCGTCCTCGCGGGGGCGGCCATAGCAGACGCGCTCCTCGCCAGCAATGACCGCGTGGGCAGTGGGGTGTCGGTCCAGCACCATGCCCAGGGCCTGCATGAACTGCGGAAAGCCCCGATACGGCTCCATGCCCCGGGTAGCATAGGTGATGACCGGTGTCTCGTCTGCCAGCTCAAGACCCGGAATACCCAAAGGCCCCTTTTCCGGGCAAAAGTAGCTGGTGTCTATGCCGTCGTGCAGCACGGTAAGTTTGTCCTGCCAGATGGCCGGAAACTGGCTTTTCTGCCAAAGGCTGGGCGTGATGCAGAGGTCACAGGCCAAAAGATCGTTGGTCATGACCGTGTTGCGCAGACGCAGATTCACCCGGCTACCCAAGGTCGGCTCTGTGCCGTCAAAGCGGGTGTCTGCGGAATCCGGACTGTAGAACCACTCAAAATAGCCTGCCAGCCGCGCCTTGGGATAGACATCCCGCAGAAACCAGGTCACGCCCCATCCAGAAGCGCCGTACACAATATCCGGCACAAAGCCTCGCCTCTGCATATTCATGCAGCTCCGCAGTACAGAAGCAGCGTGCGCCTCTGGCTGGCGCAGTTCTGTAAAAACGTCGCCCTCCTGCTTCGGCGGGCTGGACGGCTTGTACACAAGTCGGGTAACGCCGGGAATGTTCCAGTCCTTGCGACCGTTGGCAGTGATGAACAGCACGCGATGCTTCTTTTGCGCCAATACGCGGGCAATATGACGGAACTGGGCCGGATAGTTGGGATGTACAAACAGAACATTCATAAGACACACACAAAAAACGTTAAGGATGGACAAACGCGGCTGCGGCACGAAGAAGCAGGACGCGGAAAAGGTCTGGCACAGGCGGCGCGAAGAGCGACGGCCTGCGCCAGTGCGGATTTTTGGTATCAGGAATTGGCGGTTTTTTCCAGAAGCAGGGCAACCCATTCGTCTTCGTAGCGGGCTTCGACAAGCTTCAGACCGGATTCAGCGTACAGCCGGATCAGATTGTTCTCCTGTGCGCCTGCCAGCACCCCGGCCAGGGCCAGAAACCCGGAAGGTGCGACCAATCGGGTCAGATCAGGCCGCAGGGCAACCAGAACGTCATGCACAATGTTGGCAGTCACCAAGCCGAAACTGCCCTGCACTTCGGCAAGCGGGGTCAGACTCACCTGAATCCGGTCTGCCAGCCTGTTGTGCCCTACGTTTTCTCCTGCCACTCGCACTGCTTCCGGGTCATTGTCCAAAGCCAGCACCTCTCGTGCGCCCCACAGGGCAGCAGCCATAGCCAGAATGCCTGTGCCAGTGCCTACATCCAAAGCCCTGCTTGCCAGCGCAGGCGGCAAATCCCGGAAAGCCCGCTGCATCAGGAGCAGCGCTCCCCGGGTTGAGGCGTGCTGACCAGTACCAAAGGCCATGCCCGGATCCATTTCCACCACCTTTTCACCGGGCTGCGGCGTGTAGCTCTCCCAGGATGGCTTGATGACCAGCCCCGGCACAACCGCAAAGGGCTTGAAGTACTGTTGCCAGCTCGTGGCCCAGTCTTCATCAGCCAGGACCTGCTGCCGGATTTCCGGCAAGGGCTTGCCATAGAGGGCAAAGAGTTCGGTCAGGGCGCTTCTGTTTTCCGCAAGTACGTTTTCTGCGCTGGCTGCATCTTCCAGGGCGAAAAAACCGGCCAGCATACAGAAACCGTCCTGTTCCGGACTTTGTTCTACTCCACTGCCGCTGCGGGCTGCAAGCAGGTCTTCAACTGCCTCGACCATTGCCACCGGACAGCGCAGGCTCAACTTCAGCCATTGCATTGGCTTCTTCTGATTTTCCATGACGTGCAAAAGTATTGAGGTTGACAAGGTTTGCGCAGCGGGCTACCAGTTCCGCACTCAAAATTCCGGTGCATTATGGAGACCAAGGGGCATCATCTTGTTTATGGCGTTCTTTCCGACTTGCTCACCGGCGAGACGCTTCTGGACACCGACGACGAGCGTATCCGTCAACAACTGGCCCGTCTGCTGACGGAAAGCTTGGGCTATGCGGTTTGCGAACTGGAACCGCGCCTGCCCATTCCTGGCTCAAACTCGCGTGTTGATCTGACCGCCCGCATTGCCGGGCGGCGTCTTTTTGTACTGCGCTACGGCCCGGGATCACTGGTGACCCGGGAAAAGCCTGCCCTGGCAACGGCCCGGCTGCTGGACCCAGCATACTGCATTCCCTTTGCCCTTGTCACTAACGGTCGGGATGCCGAACTGCTGGACGCCCTGACCGGCAAGGTTCTGGCCCGTGGCCTGCAGGCCATTCCAGATCGTCGGGAAGCCGGTCTTTTGCGGGACCAGGCGGCCTTTGTGCCCTACGCTGATCCGGTCCGCCGCGCTCAAGCGCTACGGATTCTGGCGGTCTTTGATCGGGACGAGTGCTGCTGCGCCGGAAAATGCGCCCTGTAACCGCTCCTGCAAGGGAGCCTCACCATCACCTTAACCCAACACAAATCCCCACACATGACAACAAACCACTGGTCAAAAACAAGCTATCGCCACAAAACCGCCCTGCAACAGCCCAACTGGCCTGATCCGGCGCACTATGAACACATCGTACAGACCCTTTCCAAATTGCCGCCCCTGGTCTTTGCCGGCGAGATCCGCGAGTTGAAATCCCAACTGGCAGAGGCTGCCCAGGGTCGGGCCTTTCTCCTGCAGGGCGGCGACTGCTCCGAGGAATTTGCCCGCTGTACCGCGCCCAACATCCGGGAAACCCTCAAGGTCATGCTGCAAATGGCGGTCATCCTCACCTATGCCGGCAACAAACCGGTGGTGAAGGTAGGTCGTATCGCCGGACAGTACGCCAAGCCGCGGTCCAGCGACACCGAAACTGTCAACGGTCTTGTGCTGCCCAGCTATCGCGGCGACATGGCCAATGACATTGAAGCCACAGAAGAGGCCCGCAGACCCAACCCGGATCGCCTGCTGCAGGGCTACCACATGTCTGCCGCCACCATGAACCTCCTGCGCGCCTTCACTCGCGGCGGCTTCGGGTCCCTGCACCGGGTTCAGGCATGGAACCAGGAGTTTGTCAAGCAGTCGCCCATGGGGCGCAACTACGAGCGCATGGCCAAGCGCATCAGCGATGCCATCAAGTTCATGCAGACCATCGGCATTCCAACCGACACGCCACAACTCAAGGAAACCCAGTTCTTCACCTCCCACGAGGCGCTCTTTCTGGGCTACGAGGAGGCCATGACCCGCGAGGACTCCACAGAGGCAGGCGGTTGGTACGACTGCTCCGGGCATATGCTCTGGATAGGCGACCGCACCCGCCAGCCAGACGGCGCGCACGTGGAGTTCCTGCGCGGCGTGCGCAATCCCCTGGGCATGAAGGTCGGACCAAAGTACGAGGTGGACACGATTCTGTCCATCATTGAGATTTTGAACCCGGAGAACGAGCCTGGCCGGATGACGCTCATCACCCGCTTTGGCGCTAGGCAGATCGACAAATACCTGCCGCCCCTGCTCCGGGCGATCAAGCGGGCCGGGCTGAACGTGCTTTTGACCTGCGATCCCATGCACGCCAACACCTTCAGCGCAGAGTCGGGCCGCAAGACCCGGAACTTTGACGACATCCTTTCGGAGTTGCAGTGCTTTTTTGAGCTGAACTGGGCAGAAGGCACAATTCCCGGCGGCGTACACTTTGAGCTGACCGGCGACAATGTAACCGAGTGCATAGGCGGTGGACGGCATCTTGCCCCGGAAGATCTGAACCTGCGCTACCTCACCACCTGTGATCCGCGCCTGAACGCGGAGCAGTCCCTGGAGATGGCCTTCCAGATTGCCGAGATGATCCGAAGCTGAACAACGCGGTTTTCAGGGAAAAGGTAAGAGGCCAGGCATGGAGTGTATCCCGTGTCTGGCCTGTTTTGTGGAAATACCAGGTGAAAGGACTCAAGCTGTCTTTTGTCAAAATGCCTCCGCACCGGCACTGCTGTTGCGGAACACACCGAAGAGGCAAGGTGTCCCGGCATCTTGCCTCTTCGGTCTTGTTGTCACGTCTTCGGCGATGAGTCCGGTGAGCAGGTCAGGCAGGGTTGCGCCGGGCAGGACGTGCAGCTCAAGACAGGCCAGACCAGGAGCGGGCGCGGCGCAAACTGCTTCGTCCGCAATCTGATGGGCAAAGGCGTGGGCTGCTTTGTGCGCGTCCTCCGCTGTTCCTGCCTCCTGCAAGGCGGCAAGTCCGTGCAAAAGGGAAGCCGGCAGCGTGTCTTCTCCATCCGTGGGCAGGAAGAGTTTGGGCAGGGTTATGGCTGTGCCGTAACCACGCTGTCGGTATTGGGCCAAAAGCGCACCAGCCAGAGCGGTGTCTCCGGTGACGAACCAGGGATTGGAACAGGGCAGGTGGGTATGCGCCAACAGCCGCAACCAGGCGC
>CAMNHX010000152.1 GCA_946539945.1 uncultured Desulfobulbus sp.
TAACAAAGGAAACATAAGTATTCTTTCGTGACGAAAAACACTGTTAAATAATTCACCCAATATTTCTATCTTTAATATTATAGGAAATATAATGTAAATCATATAAATTATAACAACATTCCAAGGTAGTCCTATTATGAAAACTATAACAATACAGAGAATAATTATACATTCTGCAAATGAATTATCGCATGTACCTGCGATAAGTATCACCAGACATACTAACAAAATTGCTGGTACACTGAAGACATATCCTGAAACAAAGGTGCGGATATATTCTTTCATGCAAATTTCCAGAAATCAGATATTCGGATAAGCCCCAAGACTGCCAGCAAATCACAGGATTTGCTGGCAGTCTTGCGCTGCACTCACGGAAACACTTCAGCATCCCGGAAGGCTGGCGCTACCCGATCCTTGTCAGAGAGCAGTGGTTCACCTGCAAAAGGCCAGGCAATGGCCAGATCCGGGTCATTCCAGATGATGCTGCGCTCGTGTTCGGGCGCGTAATAGTCTGTGGTCAGATACAGAAATTCAGCCACCTCGGAAAGTACAACAAAGCCGTGTCCAAAGCCCGGCGGAATCCAGAACTGTTTTTTGCTTTCCGCAGAGAGCTGGATACCGGTCCACTTGCCAAAGGTCGGAGAACTCTGGCGCAGGTCAATGGCCACGTCAAAGACCTCACCCAGAATGACCCGCACCAGTTTGCCTTGTGCCTGCCTGATCTGGTAGTGCAGGCCACGCAACACACCCCTGCTGGACCTTGAATGGTTTTCCTGCACAAAGGTGGTGTGCAGACCGGTTTCATCCTCCCAGCGGCGCTGGTTGAAACTCTCAAAGAAAAAGCCGCGGGCATCGCCGAAAACCTGCGGCTCCAGAATCAGCACCTCTGGAATGGTGGTGCGTGTCACCTTCATGGTTTTTCCTCCTGCATCTGTTTGTCTGCCAATGGTGTGCCTTGTGTGCCTTCCCCTGTGTACCAGAAACAGCCATGAGATACTTCTCTTCGCGAAGCATGACAGCCAAGTGGCAAATACAAAATGAAAACGGAAACACTCCCCAGGCGAAAGCAGCGGGGAAGGCAAGCCGCTTCGCCTGAAGTCTTGGCAGACCGCTCACCCCACCAGCAGACTGACCAAGGCATCAACAATCGGCAAAACCACCTTGCCGATGAGTCCCATGTAAAACAGGACCAGAACCACCAGAAAACCGTATGGCTCCAGGCGGGCATAGCTGGCTGCGGTTTGGGGCGGCAACAGGCCCATCAGGATTCTTGAGCCGTCCAGCGGCGGGATGGGCAAGAGGTTGAACACAGCCAGCATGACGTTGATCTGTACGCTTACCAGACAGAGGAGCAGAAAAAAGGACTGGACCAGGTTTGGCTCTGCCGACATGACAGCCTGTGCGCCGTTCAGCAGAATGGCGCTGACCAGGGCCAGCACCAGATTGGCCACAGGACCAGCCAGAGCCACAGCCAGCATATCTTTCCGGGGATTCCTGAAGTAGCGCGGGTCAACAGGAACCGGCTTGGCCCAGCCCACCTTCAGGAATACAAAGGCCAGCACACCCAGAATGTCCAGATGTTTGATCGGGTTCAGGGTCAGGCGTCCAGCTGTCTTGGCTGTAGGATCGCCCAACCGGAAGGCGGTGTAACCGTGAGCCAGTTCGTGCAGGGTCAGACCCAGCAGCAGGGGCGGAGCGTACAGCAGCAGTTTCAGCAAAAAATGGAGTGTTTGATCTGACATGAGGCAGCGAGTTCAGGGCTTGTACGCCTGCGGGCGTGGAAATTCCCGGGCAAGCAGGGCTTCAGCCTCGGTCCGGGTATGGATTTCACCGTCAAGCCGGGCTTCCAGCAGGCGGCGGGTCATGGTGGAAAAGCAGGGTCCAGGTTGGTAACCCAGACCCTGCAAGGCTGCACCGTCCAAAAGGGGCTTCAAGTGGCGCTGACTGGCCAGGTGTTGTCGCACCCGTTCCCGGATGTCGCTCTTGCGGGCAATGGCCCAGAGGTAAACAAGCCCTTCTTCAGTCAGTTCCCGCAACTGCCAGTACAGTGCGCTGGGCCGGATACCGGGCTGCCGGAACAGGAGCAGCGCCACAGCCTCGGCTCGTTCCTTCTGGGTCAAGAGCAGGTTGCGCGTTTTGTCAGGCATCTCCAGCTGCCTGCAGAAACGGTCCAGATCTGACCTGTTTTGGCGGCTGGTGCAAGCCAGCATATAGGCCAGCCAGGGTTCCACAGTGCGCCGGGCACTCCTAGGTAGTCTGTGCAGCCAGGCAAGCGCTGTCCGCGTGCCGCGCAGTACGTGGAGAAAGCGGCGGTCAATGCGGAAAGGAGGCTTCTGGTCCGGCCAGAGAAAGTCAAAGAGCTTGAAGTTTTCCATGCGCTTCAGGGCTGGAATCGGGTTTTCCTCGCTCAAAATGAGCTGGAGTTCGTGCAGACAGCGTATCCCGTCAATCTGGCGCGGCAGCCCCATCCTGACCGCATTGCGGATCAGGCGCTCGGAATTTTTGGCAATGCGGAAACCCAGCCGACTTTCAAAACGAATGGCCCGGTAAATGCGGGTTGGGTCTTCCACAAAGCTCAAGTTGTGCAGCACCTGAATGCGGTGGGCCAGCAGATCGTTCTGGGAGTTGTAGAAGTCCGCCAGCATACCAAAGCGCTCCGGATTCAGGTAAATGGCCATGGCATTGATGGTGAAGTCCCGGCGGTGCAGGTCGCGCTTGATGGAACCCTGCTCCACTGTGGGCAGGGCCACAGGATGGTCGTAGTATTCCAGTCTGGCGCTGGCCACGTCCAGCCGCAAACCATCCGGCAGAACCACGGTGGCGGTGTTGAACTTGGCGTGCGGATGCACTGTGCCGCCCCGGGTACGGGCCAGGGCATGGGCAAAGGCAATGCCTGCTCCTTCAATGACAATGTCAATGTCCGTATTTTTGTAGCCCAGAAGCAGGTCGCGGACAAAGCCGCCAGCCACAAAAGCCTGGCAGTGTTCGCGCCGGGCGATCTCCCCGATCTCGCGCAGCAGCACAATGGTTTTCTTGGGCAAGCGCTGGGTCATGAGTTCACTCAGGTTGCGTCCTTGCTTGACTGATGGGTGCTTGTCCGCTCGGACCAGGTCCGGGGCGATATTGCCAGGATCGTTGAGTAAAAGGGCCAGGAGATCGGTTCTGGTAATGACGCCCATCAGCGTGTCTCCCCGCAGAACCGGAATGAGCCTCTGCCGGTTCGCCACAATGATGTTGATGATCTCTGGCAGTCCTGCCTCTTCGGTCAAAGAGGCGATGCCTGTGGTCATGAAGTGGGAAACCGGCACGTCGCCCAGGGCGTGATAGATAGCCTTTTCAATCACGGTGCGGGAGATTATGCCCAGGAGTACACGGGGCGGCTGCCCACTGTCCAGACTGCCTGCGATCTCTGTCACTGGCAGGACCGTAAAGTTGTAGCGGGTCAGGATGCCTGCGGCCTCGTTCATACTCACCCCTGCGGTCACAGCGATGGCAGGTGTACTCATCAGCTCTCCCGCCCGCTCTCTGGGGCGGACACTGTTGTGCAGTATCTGAAGCAGCTTTTCTTCCGCCTCTGTACGGCGCATTCCTGTCAGCAAGGCCGTGGCTTCCGTAGCCTGACCGTTGCCACCGAAGGCCCGGACAATCCAGCCCGCATTGACCTCTGGAACCTGACTCCGGCAAAAAAGGTGCAGGCTACCGTGCATCTCCAGAAAGGCAAAGAGGACTTTCTGCCCATCCAGACGCATGGTGCGCTGCAAGAGTTGGGGTGCATCGTCCACATAGTCCGGGTATTGCGCCCAGCTTATGGCAATGCTCACACCCTGCATCTGGTAGGTATGGCTGTGCTGTTGCAGTTGTTCCACAATTTCCGCCTGCTTTTCCGTGAGCGCCCGGGAAAAGTAGCGGGAAACCGTCTCCAGATTCGCTCTCTGTTCAAGCAGCCAGGCAGCGGCACACAGGTCTTCAGGCGTGGTTTTCGGGGACACAAGACCGGAGCAGTTGTCATACACGCCCAAAAGCAGGAGACTTGCCTCCCAGGGGAGGGGGATCAGACCGCGTTCCCGAAGCAGGCGGGTCATAAGAGTGGCTGTCGCGCCCACAGGGGCGGCGTGGACTGTTTGGGCCTGGATGTCATCTGGACGGGGCGGATGGTGGTCATACACATGGATGTCAAGCCCCGGATTGGTCAGGCAGGCGGCTGCAGCGCCCAATCGTCCGACTTGTCGTGTATCCACCAAGATCAGGCGGGTGACAGCGCTCAAATCCAGAGTCTGTATCTGGCGGAAAATGTGCAGGTTGTCGCATTCTCCAGACAGATAGCGTCGCACCTCCTCGCCCAGCGGGCCGGGCAGAGCCAGAACAGCATCGGGATGGAGCCTGCGGGCCGCAACCATGGCCGCCAGACTGTCAAAATCGGTACGGGTGTGGGAGGTAATCAGTTCCATGTGGGGATTATAGCGTACTTTGCCGCCTTTGACATCTTCTCCTGCCTGAAGGCGGGGGATTTTTACCGTGTTCAGGACAGAGTCTTTTAGAGCATTTCCGCTTTGTCTTTTTACTCCTTTCACCGCTTCGCCGGAAAGTCTGAAGTGCGAAGTGCTGACTTTTCATTGCACCAGCACGGTAAAAGTCAATCTCCTGAACCATACCGAGAATCAGGCAGGAGATGCTTCACTCCGCTCCGCTCCGTTCAGCATGACTTTTCAGTGCGATAGCACGGTAAAAGTCTAAAAAGTGAAAACAGAACTACTCTAAACAAGGAGATATTTGAAGTGTACCTTGAGAAGGTACTTTTCCCCAGTTTGCACCCTAGAGATAGTGTTGTCATGGACAATTTGAGTGCGCACAAATAGCAGAAAGTGGAAGAGATTTTCAATTCTTGTCACGCTGAATTACGCTTTCTTCCTCTTTAGGGAACCTTGAAAAATTCAAAATCTGCGCTCATCCATGCAGGTAAAATCGAGGAAAATCGGTAAATTACAAAAATGGCAATTCAATTCGTCGGCTATTTTGCAAGATTCCCTTTACAGCCCTGAACTCAATCCTATCGAGAAGATGTGGAGCAAAGTGAAGCAAATCTTGCGAGGCTTGATGGCGCGTGCGGAAGAATCTCTGT
>CAMNHX010000153.1 GCA_946539945.1 uncultured Desulfobulbus sp.
AGGAAGGAGCTTCAATCCACTGTTGCAACGCGCTGAAAACCGACTGGAACGAGGTAGTTCCGAAAGAGTCGCTTTCGTATATTATGGGGAATCCGCCTTTTGTGGGGCATCAATGGCGCAACGAAACGCAAGTTACCGACATGGACAACACCTTCCAAGGCTTTGCCAAGTACGGCAAGCTGGATTACGTGGCCGCGTGGTTCAAAAAGGCGGCGGATTTCATGCAGGAAACTGGTATTCGCACCGCCTTTGTCGCCACCAATTCGCTGGTTCAGGGCGAATCCGTAGCCACCTTGTGGAGACCGCTTCTGACGCAAGGCGCACATATTGATTTCGCACACCGGACTTTCCGCTGGGACAATGAAGGCAAGGGCAAGGCTCATGTCCACTGCGTGATTGTGGGTTTCAGCGTTGCGCCGAACAAGCAACGCAAAATGATTTTTGACGCGGATGGTTCGCATGAGGTGGCAAACATCAACGCTTACCTCTTGGACGCTCCAGACGTGTTCATTCAAAACCGGGGAACGCCGCTCACGCCGGGAATGCCCAAAATGAGCAAGGGGAGCCAGCCTACGGACGGCGGCCATTTGCTGCTTTCCGAGGCTGAAAGGGCGGAATTGCTTGTCACTTTCCCCCAAACGGAAGCCTGGATACGGCGCTTTATCAGCGGCGACGACTTCATCAACAACAAACAGCGCTACTGTCTTTGGCTGACAGGTGTCAATCCGCAGGACTTGCGCAAGATACCGCCTGTCATAGCGCGTCTTCAGGCAGTCGCGGAAATGCGGCGCAAAAGTCCGACCAAGTCCGTACAGGAGGACGCTGACCGGCCCATGCTGTTCACGCAAATCCGGCAGCCGCAAACAACCTATCTGGCTGTACCGGAGGTGTCGTCAGAGCGGCGCAAATACATTCCTATCGGCTACCTTGACCCGGAAATCATCGGCAGCAATCAGCTCTACATCGTGCCCGACGCCGGGCTTTTTCTCTTCGGCGTGCTGATTTCCAGCACCCACATGGCCTGGATGCGGATTGTGGCCGGACGGCTGGAAATGCGTTACCGCTATTCGCCCTCGGTGTACAACAACTTCCCCTGGCCGGATGCGGACAAAACAAAACAGGCGGCCATTGAAAAAACCGCGCAGGCCATTCTGGATGCCCGCGCCCGCTTCCCGGATGCCAGTCTGGCGGACCTCTACGATGAACTTGCCATGCCCCCGGAACTGCGCAAGGCGCATCAGCAGAATGATCAGGCGGTTCTGGCAGCCTACGCCTTCAAAAAGAGCGCCACTGACTCGGAAATCGTTGCCGCGTTGATGGGGCGCTATCAGGAGATGGTGGAAAAATGAAAACGCTCTTGCCTGCTCTGGCTGAAACTGTGGTGGGCAGGTTTCCTGTTCGTATTTTTGAGAAGAGGACGCTATGCTGGTCAAATTTTGCGGCATGACCCGCCAGACTGATCTGGACGCGGCGCTTCGTGTGGGCGCAGACTGGTGCGGCTTTCTGTTTCATCCCGAAAGTCCGCGCTTTCTTGCGCCCGAAGCGGCAGCCCGGCTGGAAAGCGGTAAACTGCAGCGCGTGGGCGTCTTTGTCCGGCACAAGGTCCCGGAAATCCTCGCCATTGTGCGGACAGCGCGGCTGGATCTGGTCCAGCTGCACGGCCCCCACTCGCTGGAAGAGGCGGCTGAACTGGCGCAGACGCTTGGCTCGGAACGGATTCTACGGGTTCTGTGGCCAAGCCGTCTGAAAAATCTGGCTGAACTGCAGGCAGAAATGCAGCGTCATGCCGGACTGTGCGGCTACTTTCTGCTGGATGCCGGACGCTCTGGCGGCGGTTCCGGGCAAACTCTGGACTGGCAGGCCCTGACCCACTTGCAGACCCCGCGTCCCTGGCTGCTGGCAGGCGGTCTGGATGCGCACAAACTTGCTGCCGCGCTTGCACTCTGCCAGCCAGACGGTGTTGATCTTAACTCCGGGGTGGAAGATGCGCCCGGTCAGAAAAACCACGAAAAAATGGCTGCCGCTGTGAGCGTTCTGCGCCGCTTTTGCCATGAATGACGCTGAACACATCTACGAAAAGCTGTTGCGTAGCAGCACCTGGCTCTTGTCCCTGACCGCCCTCTTTCTGCTGCTGCTTCTGGTTTTCTTGCTGCTCTGGTGGCGCGAACCAGACATCACCTTTGCCGGCAAGGCTGGCTGGGGAGCATTGCTGGCCCTGACCCTGGGCGGCGGCGTCCATGCCCTGCGCTTTGCCCGGGACAACATCTGGTACGACTTTTCCAGTCTGGAACGGCGCAACCGCTCATTGGGCCGCTATATTGCCGGAGTCTTGAGCCTGTTTGCCGTGCTGATTCCCTACTGCCTCTGGGTTTTGCCCGCCTTTTTGCATCAGGTGGGCAACAAGCGCGACTGCACCGTGTCTGCCATAGTGCTGGACAAGGACACGGGCCGCCTCTGCCCCTCCTCCTTGACTCTGGAACTGAATCTGGACGGCAAGCGTTGCGAACACCGGGCCTGCAACGTGGATGAAAGTCTCTGGCAGGCTGTGAGACCAGGCAGTCGCGTGCAGGTACAGGGGAGGCAGTCAGCCCACGGTTTTGTCGTTACCGGACTTGGCCCGCAGGCAGCGCGTTAGGGCGACCCGCGTCCCTTTCCAGAAGCGCCGTGTTTCTTGCCTTCCAGCCCTGTGCCCAGTATAGTGCTGCGCTGGTTGCGCTCAAAACCAGAGCGCAACTCCTCTTTCAACACCAGTCAAAAAGGATGAAATCATGCTGAAGAAACTGCTTTGCTGTGCCTTGCTGTTCGTTCCTGCCCCCCTGCTTGCCGCTGGACCGGGCCAGCCACAGGAAGGTTCAAACGGTGATGTCAACTGGAAGGTCCAGAAGAGCTGGTCCATTCCGGCCAAGTCTCTGGACTTTGTTCAGACCCTGGACGAGAAAAAGGTCTTTGTGCTGACCAATGACAGCAAGGTCCGCGTCTTCACGGCAGATGGCCGGGAACTGGGCGCGGTTCCGGTGAGTTCCGGGGTCAGCGCCATTGACATCGCGCCCCGGGGCGAGATGCTCTACCTTATGGATAGCCAGGGCAAGCGCTACAGCGCCTTGAGCATTTCCATCAACCAGAAGCTGGATGTGAGCGGCGCACCCGTGCGCGGCAAGGCGGATGCGCCTGTGACCATCGTGGAATTTTCCGACTTCCAGTGCCCCTTCTGCATTCAGACCGTACCGGTGGTGGAAGCGGTTCTGGCTGCCCACCCGGATACGGTACGTCTGATCTTCAAGCACATGCCCCTGCGTATGCACCCGCAGGCCGAGTCAGCGGCACGGGCCGCGATTGCTGCCCAGAAGCAGGGCAAGTTCTGGGAAATGCACGACGCGCTCTTTACCCTGGGCGAAAACGACTGGGGTTCAGAGAGCGTGATTGAGTCCACAGCCAAAAAAATTGGTCTGGACATGGCCCGCTTTACTGCGGACTGGAACAGCGAGGACACCCGCATGAGGCTGACCAAGGACATGATGGACGCCCAGAATGCGGATGTGACCGGCACTCCGACCCTGTTCATCAACGGCAAGCCGGTGGAAGATCGTACAAAGGAAGTGATGACAAAGATGATCGCCGATGCGCTGGCTGCCAAAAACAGCGGCGCAACGGAGAAATAAGCCAAGGGAGGTCCTGTGGCAAAGGCATCTGGCACACTGAACAGTCAGACCAGTTGCGAGCTGGAGTGCGAGGCCCGATACGCGCCCGCGCTCTTTGGCGAGCTGAACCGGAACCTGCACGCCGTAACCCGGGCCACAGGCGCGGAAATTGCCGTGCGAGGTGAAACCCTGCACATCAGCGGCCAGGCGCACGCCGTGGACCTGGCTTTCTCGGTGCTGGATCAGCTCTTGCGCCTCATTGCCAAGGGCTATCCGCTCTTCAGCCAGGATGTGGACTTTGCGGTCAACATTCTGGCTGCCTCGCCAGAGGCGCGGCTGGAAGAGATCTTTCTGGACAAAATTTGTATCACCTCCCGGAAAAAGGTCATTACGCCCAAGTCGCTGAACCAAAAGCGCTACATTGAAGCCATCCGCCACAATGACGTAGTCTTTGGCATTGGCCCGGCTGGCACGGGCAAGACCTGGCTGGCTGTGGCCATGGCGGTTTCAGCCCTGGCCCATGAACAGGTCCAGCGTATCATCCTGACGCGCCCGGCAGTGGAGGCAGGGGAAAAACTGGGCTTTCTGCCCGGTGATATGGCCCAGAAGATCGATCCCTATCTGCGGCCCCTCACCGATGCCCTGAACGAAATGATGGGTCAGGAACACGCAACAGAACTGGTCGAGCGCGGCGTGATTGAGGTTGCGCCCCTGGCCTTTATGCGGGGCCGGACCCTGAACAATGCCTTCATCATTCTGGACGAGGCGCAGAACACCACCCAGGAGCAGATGAAGATGTTTCTGACCCGCATCGGCTTTGACTCCCAAGCAGTCATCACTGGCGACATCACCCAGATTGACCTGCCGGGCGAGAAAAAATCCGGATTGGTGCAGGCGCAGCGCATTCTGGGGCGGATTCCGGGAATCAGCTTCTGCACCTTTGACAAGACGGATGTGGTGCGCCATCATTTGGTGCAGGAGATCATCCGGGCTTACGAGCGGGCGGGCCGGACCAGTAGTCGCAAGACAGGTGAGGCAGGAGGCAAAAGCTAATGCCCGTACAGGTTCTGGACAAGCGGCTCAAGGGTGACCTGGAACTGGATATGCAGGCTGTGCAGGGTCTGTGTCTGCGTCTTTTGGCGCGTTGCGGACTGGACCACAACAGCTTGAGCCTGGTCCTGCTTGACGATGAGCAGATGGCTGAATGGAACGAGCAGTATCGCGGCAAAAAAGGCCCGACCAATGTACTTTCCTTTCCTGCCCGGTTCCCGCCGGAAGCGCCGCCAGAGATGCGGGACGATCTGGGTGATGTGCTGATCTCTGTGGACACGGCGACCCGCGAGGCAGAGGAACAGAAGAAGCCGCTTCTGACCCGTTTGGGTGAGTTGGCGCTGCACGGCATTCTGCATCTGGCTGGTTATGATCACGAGCGTTCTGAGGCTGAAGCCGTG
>CAMNHX010000154.1 GCA_946539945.1 uncultured Desulfobulbus sp.
CCTTGGCTGCATCCTGCTTTTTTCCCGTCTGTTTTTCTGCTTTTTTTTCTGCCTCTTTTTTCCGGTCTTCCACAGCCTCAAAGAAACTGTCCAGTACCTGCATTTTCAGGGTCAGGCGCCAGCGTTCCCGGAGTTCGGCATGATCCGCAACAAAGTTCAGCTTTTTGGGATCAGTTTCCAAGGTTTCCTTGCGTGCGAAGTCAAAGCCAGCGTCCAGAATGGGATCGATCAGGGCATTGACTTCACGGATGCGCGTGTCCAAAAGCCGCCGTCCCAGGTCAGGCAAACTGATCCTGCCTTTCTTGAGTTCATCGTCAATCCTGCTCCTGAACACTTCCAGTTCCTTCACGTCAGACTGCAGGAGAAAGCGTTTTCTGGGGTCAAGTTGCCGCAGGTACAGGTCAAAAATCTTGAGCGACATGGCATCGTCAAGACGTTTCTGCGAAAAGTGCCGACTTGCAAGCTGTTGGCTCACCAGGTAGGTGATGAGCTGGTTGCGCTCCGGATTGAACGGCTCTGTGATCGGCTTGCTTGACTTGGCATGTCCCATGCTGGTCGCAAAGAGAGACAGCGTCAGAACACATGACAGAAGAAAACGCATGGCAACCTCAACATTGGTCCGGGCGGACCGGAAAAGATGCGCCAGTCCGCACAGCGGGCTGGCCTTTTGGACACCCGCACAGGGTGTCGGTGCTGGAAACAGCGGTCTTGGCCCTTCCGCCAGACCTGAAGAGCTGATTCCGGGGGATTATCCTGTTTTTACTGTGTTTGGCACGCTGCGGCTCGTGCTGCTGTCCGCCGCGAAGCTGGAACCTTGAAGAGGTTCAGTCTCCCTGTTCAGCGTGCGCTGCCCTGCTTCCCGTAGCGGGCAGCCAGTTCGGTGTATGTGATACCATTGCCGCCAAAAATATCCAAGGCAGAACCGACAGTCGCGTCAATTCGGCCCTGTCCGGCCTGGTCCACCAGTTCCATATCTGCCATGCTGGCAATGCCGCCCGCATAGGTTACAGGAATGGGCGCAGTCTGGGCCAGCAAGTCCAGAAGACGGGCATCCAGACCAGTGCAGGTCCCTTCCACGTCCACGGCATGGACCAGAAATTCATCGCAGTACGAAGCCAGTCCGGCCAGTGACTCCGCGCCCAGCCGAAATTCGGTAAAGCGCTGCCAGCGATCCGTTACCACGTAGTAACCGTTGTCCCGGAAGCGGCAGCTCAAATCCAGAACCAGACGCTCCTTGCCCACCAGTCGGGACAAAGTGGCAAGCCGATCCAGATCCATTTGACCTTCATGAAAGATCCACGAGGTGACAATGACATGGCTCGCGCCGCGTTCCAGCCAGAGTCTAGCATTGTCCGCCGTGATGCCGCCGCCGACCTGCAAGCCGCCCGGCCAGGCTGCCAAGGCTTCACAGGCGGCAGACTCGTTGCCAGGACCAAGCATGATCACATGACCGCCGGACAAATTATCGCGCCGGTACAGGTCCGCGTAAAAAGAGGCAGGTCGGGAAGAAGAAAAGTTGGTGCGCAGGGAACCGGGTTCATCCCGCAAGGTAGCGCCGACAATCTGTTTGACCTTGCCGTCATGCAGATCAATGCAGGGACGAAAGCGCATGGGAAACAGAGGAAAAGAGGAAAGCCGGGGAACAGGAATCGCTCCCCGGCAGGGAAACATCAGTGTTCCTTGACCATCATGGTAGTGGGATCAAGCCGCAATCCCTTGCTGCTGCCGCTGTGCTCGCCGCTATGACTGATGAACTGCAAGTCAATGGTCGCGTCTTCCTGCGGGTTCAGGAGGATGATGGTATCAAAGAGATCGTCAATCTCATGGCAGGGCGCAGGCACGCCACTGGGCGAAACGCGTGGATCCTCCCGATGGCGGATGGCGGAA
This sequence comes from uncultured Desulfobulbus sp., assembly GCA_946539945.1. Lineage (GTDB taxonomy): Bacteria > Desulfobacterota > Desulfobulbia > Desulfobulbales > Desulfobulbaceae > Desulfobulbus. Next base: position 1,888 of record CAMNHX010000154.1, read on the forward strand.
AACCAGGCGTGCAGGTCCATGGTTTCCACCAGATTCTTCAGATCTTCCAAGGCGTCGCGAGTGATGCCGGCAAAGTCAATGCCGTCCACAATCAGCACGTCAGGACGGAAAATGTCCTGCAGGATCAGGTCGTTCAGACGCTCTTCCAAGCGGGAACGGGTAAAATTCGCCACCTTGAAGGTCATGATCATGCGGTGTCGGTTCACCATATCGATCAGCTCGTGGGGGCGCTCCACGCTGTGCTCTGCCAAGATGCACTGGAGTATCTCGTCGTAGCGGGCCTTGATCTTGTCAATGCTACGCCCCACGCTGACGTGAATGACCTGCTTGCCGCGCAGGATGGCGTCCAGCGCAATCTGCGCCAGAATCGCGGTCTTGCCCAGACCGGCACGGGCCATGATCAGGCCCATGTGGCTGTCCTTGCTCATGTGCAGCACGCGCAGCGGATTTTGCTGTGCCAGTTCCGTATATGCCATTGTCTTCTCCTAGAAAATGCCGACTCTGCGCGTCAGGTCAGGCGTCTTTCTTCTTTTCTTTGAAGGATTTGATCAGCTCTTCGGCCAGATTCCGGGGAACCTGCTTGTAGCTGGTGAACTCCATGGTGAATTCCGCCTTACCCTGGGTCAGGGAGCGCAGAACCGTGGAATAGCCGAACATTTCAGCCAAGGGCACTTCCGCCTCCACCACAGTGTAGTTGCTGTCTTCAGAAGTACCGATAATCACGCCGCGGCGCTGGTTGATGCTGCCCATGACCGCGCCCTGAAACTCGGAAGGGCCTTCCACAGCCACCTTCATGATCGGCTCCATAATCACAGCGCCCGCCTTGTCGTAGCCCTGCTTGAACGCGCCCATGGCTGCAACCTGGAAGGCCACGTCCGAGGAGTCCACCGCATGAGAGGACCCGTCATTGATGGTCACGCGCACGCCTGTGATGGGCGCACCCACCAGGGTTCCCTTTTCCAGGGACTTTTGAAAACCCTTGTCGCAGGACCCGATGAACTCACGCGGAATCGTGCCGCCCACGATCTGGTCCACAAACTCGTACTCGCCTTCTTCCAAAGGCTCCATGAAGCCAGCCACGCGGCCAAACTGACCTGAACCACCGGTCTGCTTCTTGTGGGTAAAGTCAAACTCTGCCCGCTTGGTAATGGCCTCGCGATAAGCCACCTGCGGCGCACCCACTTCCACCTCGGCGTTGTACTCGCGCTTCATACGCTCGATGTACACGTCCAGATGCAGCTCGCCCATGCCGGAAATAATGGTCTCTCCGGTCTCGTGATCCACATAGGTCTTGAAGGTGGGGTCTTCCTTGGTGAAGCGGTTGAGCGCCTTGGACATATTGATCTGGGCCTTGTTGTCTACCGGCTTGATGGCTAAAGAAATAACCGGCGCAGGCACGTGCATGGAACTCATGGACCAGTTCAGATCAGGGGCGCAGAAGGTGTCGCCCGAAGCGCAGTCCACGCCAAAGAGCGCCACAATATCGCCAGCGCCTGCCTCTTCGATGTCCTCCATCTCATCCGCGTGCATACGGACCAGACGCCCCACCTTGACCTTCTTGCCGGTACGGGTGTCAACAATGGTATCGCCCTTTTTGATCTCGCCCTGATAGGTGCGGATATAGGTAAGCTGCCCGTAGCGTCCGTCTTCCAGCTTGAAGGCCAAGGCAACCATTGGGTCTGCGGGATCGTTGCTGACCTTGACTTCCTTTTCGCCGTTGTTCAGGTCAAGCGCTGTATTTTCAATGTCTTTCGGGTTGGGCAGGTACTCGCCGATGGCGTCCAGAAGAAGCTGGATACCCTTGTTCTTGTAGGCAGAACCCATCATCACCGGCGTGAACTCCAGCGCCAACGTGCCCTTGCGGATGGCCTCCCGGATCAGCTCAACCGGAATTTCCTTTTCCTCCAGCATCAGCTCTGTCAGCTCGTCGGAGAACATGGACACGGCGTCCAGAAGCTCCTCGCGCTTGGCCTTGGCCTCGTCCAGCAAGTTGTCTGGAATGGACTCGCGCCGGATCTGCTGGCCCTGTTCGCCGTCAAAGTACACAGCCTCCATGGTGATCAGATCCACCATGCCCGCAAGGTCGGCTTCCAGGCCGATGGGCATTTGCAGCATGACCGCGTTCAGGCCCAGCTTGTCGCGCAGTTGCTGGGTCACGCGGTAGGGATTGGCGCCGGTGCGGTCGCACTTGTTGACAAAGGCGATACGGGGAACCTTGTAGCGGGTCATCTGCCGGTTGACCGTGATGGACTGCGACTGCACACCGCCTACCGAACAGAGAATGAGCACCGCGCCGTCCAGCACGCGCAGGGCGCGCTCCACCTCAATGGTGAAGTCCACATGCCCGGGGGTGTCGATGATGTTGATGGCATAGTCCTTCCAGGTGCAGTGCGTGGCTGCCGACTGGATGGTGATGCCGCGTTCGCGCTCCAGGTCCATGGAATCCATAGTAGCGCCGACGCCGTCCTTGCCGCGTACCTCATGAATGGCGTGGATGCGCTGTGTGAAGAACAGGATGCGTTCCGTAAGCGTGGTTTTGCCCGAGTCAATGTGGGCGCTGATGCCGATGTTCCGTACCTTTGCCAGATCCTTTTTCATACTGCCAGCCGCTTTGCCGACCCTCTCCGTTTATGGGTTGTTGCGTTCATGCCGGAATGCACTCCCGGAATGCAAAAGAAAAAAAAGGCGAAGCGTTTCGCTCCGCGTGAAATGAGAGAAAATAGCAAAGCAGCGTCTTTCTGTAAAGAACAATCTCGCCCATTCCGGGGTGCAGTCTGTTTTCTGAGCTGCTTCAGGCGGGATGCCTTCGCAACCCGGTGAAAAAGGGTCTTTTTTGAGTGGGGGGGATAGAGCGTTTCCGTTTTCATTTTTTATGTCATGCTGAACGAAGCGAAGCATCTCCTGCCGCCTTCCCGGTATTCTCCATGAGATTCTTCAGCGCTTCGCGCTTCAGAATGACAGTAAAAAGACAAAGCGGAACCGCTCTAACTTTCTGATGTTCACAGGATCAGGGTAATCAGGGGACAAGCTGTCCTGGTGTCGCCAAGAGTGACTCCAAGGGAACCTTGCAAAACATCCATATTCCGCCTTGGTGGGTGGTTCTATCAATTTTTTTTTCCCCGTCCGCTTCGCCGTGTTTGCCGGTTGAGCGGGGGATGGGCGGGGCCATCGCTCCTCTTCCGGGCTGTTTCGCCCC